>CACXHH010000083.1 GCA_902767455.1 uncultured Eubacteriales bacterium | reverse complement strand
GGGCGTTCCGCGGTTGTATCTATCTTAAAGAGATCAACATTCCCGACAGCGTTACGTCCTTGGGTTCAAACGCGTTCAACTACTGCCAGGGCGCTACGAGCTTGACTCTCTCCAAGAATCTGACGTTCGCTAACGATTTCTCGGGCCTTTCTGTCTCGTACTTCAGCGAACTTGCTTCTCTTGAAGAAGTAGTCATCCCCGAAGGTTGGGAAGTCATCCCCGCGTACACCTTCAGTAAAGCTTTGAAGTTGAGAAGCATTACGCTTCCTTCGACGCTCAAAGAGATCTGGCGCTACTCCTTCCAGTACACCCCGTTACTTACCGAGATCACGCTTCCCGCGGGATTTGAAGGATTCGACTACGGCAGCAACTTCAACTATGCCGGCCTTACCAAGATCGAGATCCCCGCAGGCGTTAAGGCTTTGACGGCCAATATCTTCCAGAACAGCGCTTCTCTTAAAGAAGTAACGCTCAGCGAAGGTCTTGAATCTATCGGCAATTACGCGTTCTCAGGTACGGCTATCGAGAGTATCACTATCCCGTCTACCGTTACTACGCTCGGCACTCACGCTTTCTATAACTGTAAAGCTTTGACCGAAGTTACGCTCAGCGATAACATCACGGCTATCCAGACTTACGCGTTCAACGGCTGTTCGGCTCTTGAAAGCATAACGCTTCCCGCGGCGGCTAAGAGCGTTGCGGCTTCGGCGTTCTCCAACAGCGGACTTAAAGAAGTTACGCTCGGCGCTGAACTTTCGAGCATAGCAAGCGGCGCCTTCGCTCCTTGCGCTTCCCTTGAGAGATTCATCGTGAACGAGAATAATCCCTACTACACCGCTGACGAACAGGGTATCCTTTACGATAAGGACGGCAAGATGCTTATGTTCCCCGCAGGTAAAAGCGGCGAAGTGGTCGTCCCGACCGGTACGGTTTTAGGCGACGGTGTATTCGCGTCCTGCGCGCTCATCACCAAAGTAACGCTTCCCGAAGGCATGCTCGGCGTTCCTGCCGATACCTTCAAGAGCTGTACTTCTCTCACTGAAGTCGTTCTTCCGTCCACTATCCAGAACATCGGTCAGTCGGCGTTCGACGGCTGCTCCAAGCTCACTACCGTCAATATCCCCGCGGCTGTTACCGTTATCGGTAAATACGCGTTCAGGAATTGTACCGTTCTCAACAACGTAACGCTCCCCGCAGGTCTTTCTTCGCTCGGCGCTTACGCGTTCACGAACGACAAGGCTTTGACGGCTATCGAGATCCCCGCAGGCGTTGCGAGAATAGACGCTAACACCTTTGCGGGATGTACCGAACTTACTACCGTAACGCTCCACGAAGGTCTTACGACTCTTTGCGCCGACAGCTTCAAGGGCTGCACGAAGATCGCCGAACTCTATCTCCCGTCTACCTTCAACACCATTGAAAAAGGTAACCAGGATTCCGGCGGTTTGTTCCCGATTTTCTTAAAGCCTTGGAATCCCGGCGGTGGCGGCGGTACGACTACCACTTACAACCCGTTTGCAGACTGGACTTCTTCGCAGAAGATCTACGTGACCTACGCCAACGCGGCTGCGCTTCCCACTTCTCTTGCGGTTTTGAAAGACGCAACGAAAGTCAAAGCTCAGATCATTTACGGTTACGATCCTTCGGCAAACGACTGATAGTCACAATTGAATTTAACTCGCCTTTCGCGGTTTACGCGAAAGGCGAGTTTTCTATAATCAGGAATTATGTGTCGTGCGATTTTTTAACGGGCTCGAGCCATCGCCCTGAAATCGCCGAATATTGATATATATTGCAATTGATTATTGATAAAACGGATATAATAAACTTGACTTTATGTTTCAGCGGTGATAAAATGATACAAAAACAAATATAATGTATCACGATGTTGTCGTGTGGAGAGAATATGAAAAACAAGACGAAAATAGGTTTGGTGATAGACTCGACCACTACGTTAAGTAAAGATATAATTAAAGATTACGGCGTAGAAGTCGTTTCGCTCAACATACACACCGCTCACTTCGACAAAAAAGAAGTCGACGTCACCGACGAAGAGATATTCGAAGAGCTTCACGATCTTAAAAATATCAAGACTTCGTCGCCGTCGCCGTACGATTTTACTATGGCTTTCGAGCGTCTGTTTGCCGCTGGCTTTAAGCACGTCGTCGCGATACCGCTTTCAAAAGGGCTTTCGTCAACTTACAACAGCGCGCTTCTTGCCGCGTCAGATTTTGAAGGCAAAGTCACCGTTATAGACACGAATATCGGCAACTACGGTCTTGCCAACATAATAGAGTCGACTCTATTTATGCTCGAAGACGCTTCCACGACCGCTCAAACGTACGTAGAAGCCTTAAAACAGCGAGTGTCGACTTGTGATTTGACTTTTACTCTCACCGAGCTTAAACACCTTGTAAACGGCGGAAGGCTTTCGCGCGTTGCGGGGCTTATGGGCACGCTTCTTAAAATCAAGCCGATGATAAAGTTCGACAAGGAAGGTAAGCTCTTCCTTGCCGCAAAGGAATTTTTGATGAGTTCGGTCATCGCGAACTTTACCGAAATGGTCAATAAGTTCGCCAAGGCTTATAAGAACGTTTTCGTCAAAATTGTCGATATGAACAAAAATTCGGTGGCGCTCGCCATAATCGAAAGTCTTAAAAAGCTCAAAGGCAATATAAAGATATCAAGGATAAGTACCGTCCGCCCGACCTTTCATATCCACGTCGGAAAATTCGGCTTCGGCATAACCGCCACGGCGTTTAACTGATTGCCGCTATAACTTTATAAAGAAAAGCAAAAAAAAGCCCGCCATAACGCGATTATCGCGTTATGGCGGGCGATTTTAATTTGAATATTATTCGTATAAAGGTTCGAGCCCGAGAGCTTTTCTCACGCAGTCGGTATAAATTTCGTAACCGCGCTTGGTAAGGTGGTTGGTCGCGTCCCAAAGCTCGGGAACGGGCGTGTCGCCGTTAGCTAAAATATTCGACATATCTATCACCGTATAGTGTTCGTGCTCGGCGCAGAAGGTTTTAAGCATTTCGTTGTAAGCTTTTGTCTTTGCGCGCATGGCGTCCGAATACATAGAAGGCGACGGATTGACTAAAACGACGTAGATCTCTATCGTCGGGAAGTCGGCTCTCACGAGATCCATAAACTTCAAGAAGTTTTCGTAAGTCGTCTGAGCCGAATCACCCGTGTAGATGTCGTTCGCGCCGCAGTTGAAAATTATCGTCGACGGGGCGAAGTCCTTTACGAGAAGTTCGTAGAAGGTGAGCCAGTCTCTGAACGCCGTGGCGCCGATACCGAAGTTCAAAACGTCGGGCTTGCCGTCGGAGTTTGCGTCGGTATAGCCTTGGAAGGCTTCGATATAGCCGTTTACCTTGTCGCCGTTGCTGTCGCTGTGCGAAGAAGTCCAGAACCCGAAAGTCGACGTTCCGATAAGAAGCGTCTGTCCTTTAGCTTCGTCCTTGGCGTTATCCGCAAGGTTTTTAGCCGTCTGGTAGTATTGCGAAACGTAGGTGTGTTCGGTCAAGGTCGCGGAAAAACTTTCAACTGCTTCGGCGCCGCTTTCCGCGGTCAGGTCTTTTAACCTTACTTTGCTCGCCTTGCCGCCGAACGACAGTTTTATATTATTGCCCGTGAATACTTCGTCGCTTTTATAAGTGCACATATATTGATAATTTCCTTGCTTTGTGAGCAGTTGAACTTTTCCGTCGTGGACGATAACGCCGAGACGCATGTCGCGGGCGACGCCGTCGGCAACGAGTTTCCAGTATTTCATTACCCCGTTTTCTATGCGTTCGGTAAATATCTGATATTTCCCCGCGGATAAGTATTCGTGAACGAATCTTACGCCGTTGCCGTATTCGTCGGTCAAGCGGACTTCGCTTTGTCCCCAAGTGTCCGTATCGAGATTTTCAAGCGTGAAGGTCGAATAGAATTTGCTTGCCGTAAACGTTTCGCCGCCAGGCGCGTAGTCGGAAATCGCGTATTCGCGGCTCGTCTTTTCGAGCGCGGTGCCGTTTACCGTGAAGGTGTCGCCGTCGAGAACGTCTGCGGGAGCGCTTGCGTTTTTGGCTTCGAGAAGCATTCTTTCGACGTCTTCGGGATTAGTCGCGGTAACTACGTTGCTGAACGTCATCTTGACCTGTTTTCTCGCCTGCAACGCCGCTACCGTAACGCCGTAGCTCGTTTCGCGCTGATATACGAGAACGTTTGCCATAAACAAGTACAGCGTGCCGTTATCGTAGATAAACGTGACGGGCGCGTTGTAGTAAAGCTTTCCGTCAATAGTTTCGAGCTTGCCGTCGGAATTTACTATTACGCCTATGGTAGATTGTAATTTGGTTATAGCGCGGTTTCCCAGAACGCTGTCGTTATACGCGTCGTAAATGCAACAGCCGCTCGCTACGTTTTTGAGATTTAAAAATACCCTGTTATAGTCGGTGAGCGAATAGTATGCGTAGAAGGTTATGTGCGGATTAGTCGCGTTCGTAACCGTCGGTCTGTTGAACAGCGCGCTCATATCTGCTTTGAAAGCCCAGGTGTTTCCGAGAAGCGGGTTGCCGTTGTGATAAATATTGCCGAGCGCCGTTTTGTTGTTGTCGCTCGAGCCGTCGGTATCGACCTTCGTCCACATGCTGAACGTTTCGTTTTCGTAATCTTCGCTGACCCCCGGACCTACGGACGTGTCGACGTTTTTAAGATTGAAAGTGTAGCCGAACGCTCCGCCGCCTAAATATTTGTCGTGATAGCCTAAAAGAGCCTGATCGTAAAGAGCTTTGACGGCGTTTTCGTCCGTTTCGGCGGAAATATTCGTGAACGTCGTCTTAAGTCCGCTCGTGTTCGACATAACGAACTGCGACTGCTCGAAATCGTCGAGCGCGCGGCGGTAAACTGTCGTTCCTTCTATCGTCATCGCCATACTGCCTTCGTAAACTATTACGCCGAGATTTATCTTCGAGCCGTCGTAAGAAGCGTTGGTGTAATGCGTTGTGTCGTTTAAGAAGCTTCCGTCGTCGCGGTAGTCGCTGAAAACTCTGAACGCGTTAGTGCCCGTAACGCGCAGAACGAGCCTTATCATCTTATTCGCTCTGCGGAAGGCTTCGAGAACTATCTCGCCGTTCGTCGGCATTTCGGTAATGGTGAAGTCGGCGGAGAAGGCGTAATTTGCTTCGAGCTGAACGTCGCCGTTTTTATAGCTCGCGTAGGCGTTTGAAGAGTTGGTCTTCCAGTTGCCGTCGGTCGCGTCCCATACGAACGCC
>CACXHH010000082.1 GCA_902767455.1 uncultured Eubacteriales bacterium | reverse complement strand
TCGCGGCTTACGTAATTATCTTCGAGATACGCCGCGTCGTAATGCTTGGCGATATCGGCAACGAGAAGGGTTATCCCCAAAAGTATGGCGACGGTCGTCAGTAAAAACAGCGTTCTTCTCAAAAAAACCGTGAAAACGCTTCTCTTTAAGAAGTAGACGATAATCGCCGTGATAACTGCGACGGAGATAGCGCCTACGGCTATCCATTTGGCGATTTCCGAAAACGTATCGATAAAGTACGTTCCGCCCGAAAGTAAATCAAACATAAAAAAACTCCTTTAATCAAGGAGCCGCGAACGAAAAAAACAACTTCCCCTTCAGGCATTATCCTGACGGGTTATGCGGGTATAATCTCAGCCGTGGCACCCCGATTGATTTTTACTTTGTAAATATACACCCGCCGCAAAAATTTGTCAAGGTTTTTCAAAGCGTTATCATAAAAAGAGCTTTTTGGGAATACATTATCGCAGAAGCATTTTTTTCGGAGGAATTATGAACGACGTATATACCGATATCGCCCAGAGAACGGGCGGCGATATCATGATAGGTGTTGTCGGGCCCGTACGGAGCGGAAAATCGACTTTCATAAACAAGTTTATGGAAAAGCTCGTTATCCCGAATATAGCGGGTAAAAACAAAAAACAGATCGCGCAGGACGAACTTCCGCAGTCCGCGCAGGGTAAAACGGTCATGACGACCGAGCCGAAATTCGTTCCGGGCGAAGCGGTGACGGTAAAGCTCGATAAGGCGCAGGCGCGCGTAAGGCTTATCGACTGCGTCGGATATATGGTCGACGGCGCCGTAGGGCTCGAAGAAAACGGTCAGCCAAGACTCGTGAAAACGCCGTGGCAGGACGAAGAAATGACCTTTGAAAAGGCTTCCGAATACGGAACGCAGAAAGTTATAAGCGAACATTCGACGGTGGGTATCGTCGTAACTTGCGACGGCTCCTTTACCGAGATAGACAGAAAAGCTTATCAAAAAGCGGAGCAAAGGGTCGTCGGCGAGCTGAAAACTCTCGGAAAACCGTTTATCGTCGTGTATAACACGACCAAGCCCGAAGACGACGACGTTATTTCGGCGTGTAAGGGGCTTGAAGAAAAGTACGGCGTGGCGGTCATACCCGCCGACGTTGCCGCGCTCGACGAAAATAATATTTCAAGGATATTCGAAAGGCTTCTTCTCGAGTTCCCGATGCGCGTTATAAACGTGAAGCTCCCAAAGTGGGTGCAGGCGCTTCCAGAAGATCACGAAGTCGTGGTAAACGCCGTTCAGTCGGTCAAAAAGGCGACGGCGCAGATCGACAAAATGTCCGCCTATAAGTTGATAGAACGCGTTTTTTCGGACGGTGAGCACTTCACCGAAGCGGTGAACGTGGAACTCGATATGGGCACGGGTGCGGCGAATTTCACCTTTGACGCAAAGCCCGATCTCTTCTATAAAGTTATGGCGGGCGAGTGCGGGGAAGAAGTCGGCGACAAGTACGACCTTATAAACTACGTTCGCAAGCTCAAAACCGCAAAGGAAGGTTACGCGAAAGTTAAAGAAGCTTTATCCGAAGCGCTTTCGGCGGGTTACGGCATAGTGCCCGCAAAGCTTTCAAAAACGGCTGTCGACGAGCCGAAAGTCGTAAAAAAGAACGGGCAATACTGCGTTAAGATACGCGTCGGAGCCGAGAGCCTGCACGTGGTGAAGGCCGACGTCAGAGCCGAAGTCGAAGTTATTTCGGGCACAAAGGAACAATGCGATAAGTTCGCAGAAACGCTCAAAAGCGAAGAAGGCGAAGGGCTCGATACCGAAGTTTTCGGCAGAAGCGTAAATTCCATGCTCGAAGAAGCTCTCGTCACGCGCTCCGTATCTTTGGCGGAGCCCGTGCGTCAAAAGCTTAAACGCACGGTCAATAAAGCCGTCAACGAAAAGAAGAGCAATCTTATCTGTATACTCATATAACCGACGAAACCGCCTTTACGGCGGTTTTTTTTGTTGTATAACTTGCGTATAACTCTTCAAAATCGTTGATAAACTTCGGATATTTTGCTATTATATATAAGATACCGCGTCCGTCGCGTTCAAAATACTGAAATATCGGGCAACTTTTTGGCGTTATTCGCCGTTAATCGACTTATAGCGGTGCTTTTTATAATATCTGTCAGGTAAACGAATATGAAATACAAATTTATGGCTGTCGATATAGACGGAACGCTTTTGAACAGTTCAGGTCAACTTACCGAAAAAACGGTCGAAGCCGTCAGAAAAGCTGCCGCAGCGGGCGTGGTCGTTTCACTATCGACGGGCAGACCGTTGCAAGGCGTTACGAAATTCGTAAAAGCTCTCGGGCTTGAAGATACGCCGTGCATACTGTACAACGGAGCGCTCGTGTATTATTCGGGCGAGATAATATATTCGCTGACGATTACCCCGTCAGTCGCCGAAAAAGTGGTAAAAGAAGGGCACGCTCGTAATTCGACGATGATATGTTGGGCAAACAACGCTCTGTACGCCGAAGCCGATAACGAGAAAATACGCTTTTATAAGTCGATATCGGGCGTTGAGCCGATAATAGTAGACGACCTGTCGTCGCTCAAAAACGAAGGGATAACGAAATTCGTGTGGTACGACGACGAGCAGTCGACGCCGCGTTATTACGCCGAAATGCTGGCGATAATGGGCGAAGAGATAGGCGTTTATCCGTCGAGAAAAGATTTTCTTGAATTCGTGAACAAAGATTGTTCGAAAGCTACCGCGATAAAGTCGATAACGGACAGGCTCGGCATAAAACGCGAAGAGATCGTTGCCGTGGGCGACGGGTTCAACGACGTGCCTATGCTCGAATACGCGGGGCTTGGAGTCGCTATGGGTAACGCCGACGATAGAGTAAAACGGCGCGCAGACTTCGTTACTTCTTCGTGCGACGAAGACGGGCTTGCTTCGCTTATCGAGAACGTTATTTTAAAATGAAAAAAATTTTTTTCAATGATTTTTCGTTGTATTTGCGTGAAAAATAATATTTTTTGTCGCAATAAATCAAAACTTCGTTCACAAAACGGAAAATATATGATATAATTATAAAGATACGCGGGCAAAAAGCTCGCGGCGCATAGAACGGGAAATCAGAGGTTTGTATGAACGGTATCAGCTACGTAGGCAAGCACCTGCGCACGTACAACGTTTCAGGTCATTCGCATGACGAGTGGCAGCTCGTCTACTGCACGGGCGGAAGCGGTGAGTTCGTCTTTGACGAAGGTGAAACCTTAAAGTACGGCAGGGGCGACGTGGTTGCTATCCCGCCGCACGTTAAACACACCAACAGAAGCAGCGAGGGTTTTACCAACATTTATCTCAATATCTCAGACGCGACTATCCCGTACAAAACGGTCAAGAAGATAACCGACGAGCCCGAAAAACAGATATACCGTACTTTTACCGAAGCTTTTTACTACTTCAATTCGGATATAACGAACAAAGAACTC
>CACXHH010000081.1 GCA_902767455.1 uncultured Eubacteriales bacterium | reverse complement strand
TACGCGGACAATATCCGCCGTTTCGGAGTAGATAACGTAATCGATCTCAACGAATTTTCGGTAGACGGCGTTTCGGCTCCCTTATACAAGGGCGGCGCGCTCGGCTACAACTGCTTTGCCGCCAAGGTTTCGTTTACGGACGTATACTGCGGCGTAAGCGATTATTCTTATTACACCGAGCTTTACCGTCAGCAGTACCACTTCTCGCAGTACGCGCACTGGAACAACGACCCGAACGGGCTCGTCTACTACGACGGTTGGTATAACCTTTACTATCAGCACAATCCCTTCTCCGTCTACTGGGGCGATATGTTCTGGGGGCACGCGAGAAGCCGCGACCTTATCCACTGGGAACTTCTTCCCGTCTGCCTTTTCCCCGATGCCGATATGGGCGAAGGCGTAGGCACGGCGTGGTCGGGTTCGGCGTTCGTCTATCATAAAGGCGACAGCGCCGCGATAGACGCGCTCAACTGGTACGAAAACGGCAACGGCACGGGGCTTTACTCTGTTTACACGCGCGACGGCGGAAAGCAAGACCAGATCATTATGTCGAGCGACGACGGCGGCATGACCTGGGTAAAGAGAAAACGCATCGACCAGACTATCGCCACCGGCCCAAGCGGTTACTGGGGCAAGGTAGACTGCCGTGATCCGAAGGTCTTTACTATCCTTTCCGAAAATGGCAAGACCACTCTTTGGGGTATGGTCGTATCGGGTAAAGGCGTCAACAAGATGTGGTTCATGAAGTCTTCCGACCTTCTGAACTGGGAATACGCGGGCGAATTTGCGGCTACCCTTCCCGAATGTCCCGACGTTGCTACTCTTACCGCCGACGACGGCACGACGCATACGGTTATGACCTTTACGGGCAGAACGTATATAGTAGGCGAATTAAGATACGAAAACGGCAAGATAAACTTCGTGAACGTCAAAGGCGAAGCCGTTTCCGATAAAGACTTCCAAGTCATGGACTTCGGTCCCGACTCGTACGCGACTCAATCGTTCTATATCGACGACGAGAGCAGCGAATACTACGGCAAGAATATTTCCATAAGCTGGTTCGCGGGTGTGCCCGACGATACCGACAGCGGCGTCTACGCGCAGGCGAGAAAGGTTTGGAACGGCGGCGGAATGACCATGCCGGTAGAGTGGGGGCTCAAAAAAAGCGGCGACGGCTATATGCTTACGCAAAAGCCCGTCACGACCACTACTTCCGCGCTCGATAAACAAACTATCGTTTCGGTAAATGAAAAAGTTATCTATAAAAACGGCGAAAACATTTTAAAGAATATCAACTGTCAGACTTACGAACTTTCGGCAACTTTTGAAAACCCAAACGCCGAAGATATAGTCTTTACGCTCAACGCCGACGAAACCAACTATATCGAAGTGGGCTGGAACAAAGTCGACGGATATTACGTTTCGAGAGAACACGCTTCGAGCGCGGGGCTGTTCATAAAAGATTACCCGTTCATCTACCGTTCGGGAGCTACTACGGGCACTACCCAGACCTTCTATATTCTGTCCGACAACGGCGGGTTGGAAGTTTTCTGCGAAAACTATTCTTACCCCTTCTACGTTCTGACGCTCTCTTCGCCTTACGCGATAAACAATAGCGTTAAGGTGAGCGGCGCCGTCACCGCGACGGTAAACGTAAACGCTATCGGCACGATTTGGAGAAAGAATACCGCGGCAAACGAAAGCGTTCTGTATATAAGCGACGAAGAACTTAATCTCGATACGAGTATCGCCACCGAAAAGAGCGTAACGGCTTATACGACTTCCGACGTAAATATCGACTGGTCGATAGTAAGCGGCGACGACGTGGTAGCTATCGAAAAGACTTCTTACGGCGCTATCGTCAAAGCAAAGAAGGGAGGCACCGCCGCTTTGCAGGCAAAGTGCGGCAACTCCCAAAAACAAGTTCAGGTCACCGTTTATGACGGAGAAGTCGACAGCGACCTCGAATTTTCGTCCGACGGGATATTATCGGGGCGTTGGTACGCAACCGAGAACGGAATAGTCGGCAATATGGCTTCGGGCGACGGATATATCCTTTCAAAAGAAACGGCGAGAGATTTTACTCTGTCGGTAAATTTCAGGCTCGAAGCTGCCGCCGCCGCAATGATATTGAGAGCTAAGCCCGATATGAGCGAATATATCATCGTCAACTACGACGCAAACGAAAAGCTCGTTAAAATCTGGACGAAGAACGCTCAACTCGGCGCTATCTCCGTCGGCGATATAGACTTATCTTCCGTAACGCTTAAAGCCCGCCTTGCGGGAAGTTCGATGACCGTCTATCTCAACGGCGACGAAAGATTTAACGCTACTTTGAAAGAAACGGACCCGAAAGACGGCAAGTTCGGGCTCAACGTCTTTAACGGCAAGGCGACGTTCGGCTCCATAGCTCTCGTAAACGAAGAATATTCGTACGACGGCGGCGCGCTCGAAGTATCGGGCGACGCCGAACAGACTATCCGCGAGCTTTACAACGTTACGATGAGAAACGTCCGTATAAACCCCGAATTCTTCACGAGCGACGGCAGGCTTCTGTCCGTTAAAGAAAGCTATTTCGAGAACTTATCGGTAGGCGTTTACACCTTCAAAGCGGTCGGCTCGAAAACGAGCTTCACGTTCACCGTAGACGTAAAGAGCGTGAGAACAACTTCCATCGCGAACGTGAGAGTTTCTATCGGGCTGAACGCAACTATCTACGTCGGCAACGTAGCCGTTTCAAGCGTTTTTGTAAACGGCAGAAAGCTTTCGGCAAACGAATACGTTTACAAAAACAGAGTTCTTTGCATTAACAAAGAAGTCTTGAAAGCGGGCGAAAACGACGTTACGATAAACGGCGATAAAACCGTTAAGGTTACCGTAATATAATAAAATCCGCTTTCACGGAAAGCGTAAAACAGGAGAAAAACTATGGTTCCTACGATAAAAGACGTCGCAAAGTACGCGGGCGTCGGGGTGGGAACTGTTTCGAGAGTCTTAAACGGCGGCGGGTCGGTCAACCCGTCCAAGCGCGAAAAGGTGCTTTCAGCCGTCAAGGCGCTCAACTACACCCCAAACAAGATGGCGTCCAAGTTAAGAAAAAACGAAACGAGAAGTATCGCGCTTTTAGTGCCGATAATCAATCACCCGTTTTTTGCCGATTTTGCCTATTACGTGGAGGACGAAGCCGATAAGTTCGGGTATTCGGTCATTCTCGTTTCATCGCAACAGCGCGTTGAAAAGGAAACGGATATAATAAACAGGATAAGATTGAGAGAAGTCGACGGCGCGGTTTTCGTGACGCACTACGCGCATAAGGCTGAAGAGATATGCGATTGCCCCATCGTTTCCATCGACAGAGTTTTCGGGGACGGAATACCTTACGTCAC
>CACXHH010000080.1 GCA_902767455.1 uncultured Eubacteriales bacterium | reverse complement strand
TTACGAAAATATCTTCGATGCGGATCTCGGCTTGCTTTACGAGATATAAAAGCAAGTCCAAAGGCCCGTCGAAGTTATCGAGCGTCGTATTATAGTCGACTACCGACTCGAATTTTTCGGTTATTTTTTCAATACTCAAAACGAATACCCCGAAGTATTTTACTGAAAGATCAGATGATCAAGCCCCAAAGCGCGGTAAAGCCCGAAAGTATGCCGCCCGCAACGAATTCCATAAACCAACCGAATACGTCGACGTACTGCAAGAACCAAAACGCTGAATACTGCGTTAAGTAGTGAAGGATCATAAGCCCGAGCAAAACGAAATAGCCTTTCGTTCTCATGAAGTTAAGAAATTTATTCGGGCGTTTGAAGCACAGTTCCAAAACCCTGAATCCGTCGAGCGGGAAAACGGGGATAAGATTGAAAACGAATAAATTTACGTTGAGAACAACGAAAAAGTAAAAGAAGTAGTATAAAAGTTTTGCCCAAACGCTTTCAAAATTCGCTATAAAAACGTATTTGAAAACGAGCAGATAAATAGGCGTAGCCAAAAACGCAAGAACGATATTCGTCAACACGCCCGCTATACTCGTCCAGAAATAGCCTTTACGGAGATCCCTGAAATTATAGGGGTTTATCGGAACGGGTTTCGCCCAACCGAAGTGCACGAACATCAGCATCAAAAAGCCGACGATATCGAAATGCGCGAAGGGGTTAAGCGTATACCTGCCGCGAGCTCGCGGAGTTTCGTCGCCCCACTTTACGGCGGCGAAAGCGTGAGCAAATTCGTGCGCGGGCAAAACGATCATAAGCGCGACGAAAACGGCTATATATTGTAAAATTGTGTTAAGATTAAATTCCATATCAAATAATATTTAAATAATTAAATATAAGGGTAATTATCAATATTATACAACAAAAGCGTTAAAAACGCAAGAATTAACGGTTGTTATTTTAAAAAGCGCCGACGATAAAGACGATTATTGCGCTTATTCTTTTTGTTTTTTTGCCATTTCAAAGACGTTTACCTGCGCGAGAACGATAGCGATAAGCATAAGCGCGCAACCGACTATCTGCCAAACCGTATGTTGTTTGACGTTTCCGCTTATAAGACCTACGCCTATTTCGCATACGAGAGCAAAGAAAGATTCAAGGCTCAATAAAATGGAAACTATCGTTGGATTAGTTCCCTTTTGAGCTACTATCTGCAAGGTGTACGCGATAGCGCACGAGAACACGCCGACGTATAAAAGCGGCAAAATATTGTCGAAAACCACTTTGAAAGTGAAATCTTCAAATATAAGTGCAAGTATAAGCGACGAAACGCCCATCACCGAAAACTGCACGCACGAAAGCTTTACGCCGTCGACGAATTTCACGAAATGATCGATAAGAAGAATATGGACCGTAAACGCCGCCGAGCATAAGAAAAGTTCGAGATGATACACGCTGAAAGCTTTTCCGCCCGTAAAATTACAGATAAGCATAAGCCCGACGACGGCAACGACCACAGCTATCCAGACGTTTAGAGTCGGTTTCTTGCCGAAAAACAGGAGCGAAAGCGGAACGAGAACGATATAGAGCGCAGTAATGAACGCCGTATCGCCTTCGGTAAGGACTTCGCCCGCTTCCTTTGTCGTTCCGAACATGCCGAACTGTTGAAGATTTGATGCGACCGTCAAAGCTATTCCGCACAGCACGCCGCCTACGACGAGCATTTTGACGTTCGTTTTTTCGACGGTTACGCCTTTTTTCTTTTTTACGCCGTCAAAAATAAGCGCGGTGACCGTCAACGCGACTACGGCAATCAATGACCTTACGCCGTTGAAGGTGAACGGGCCCATCTTGTCCGCTACGGCGCCCTGAACGATAAAAGCGCTGCCCCAGATAAGAGCGACTATCAAAGGCAAAACTATTTGTCTGAAATTTTTAGTCATTTTCGACAACCTCGATAAGGAAACTCACGGGACGTACTCCGTCGTTACAAGAAATAACGGCGGAACGAGGGTTTTTCATCCAACCGTCGAAGAAATTCTCTTCGCCTTCCGAAAGCCTTGCGGCGTACTCGCCGACAGTTTTCCACGCTTCCGAGCAAAAGCCGAGCGGAATATTTTTCCCGTCGAAAAGAAAAACGTCGCCTTCTTGAAAGTCGCACGCGTGAGAAATTTCGTTCTCGTATTTTTCGGCTATTTCAGAATAAAAAGCCTTCTTTAATACGGTGATTTTACATTTTCTTAAACTCATTTTCTTTTCCATATCGCCATAGCGTTTGATTTTACGAGCATTTCGTCCGTTTCTATTCCGGCAGGGCAAACGTTCTTGCACGACAGCGCTTTTCCGCAGCCGTTATAAACGTGTTTTGCGTATTCACGGGCAATTTTATCGCGTTCGTTTTTGGGAAGCTCGCACAAAAGTTTGGTCGTCGGAACGCATACCGACATGGAATAGAATTCGCCGCCCGCGTAAAAGTTCGGGCAGACGTCCAGACAGCAACCGCATTGTAAACACCGCGAAGCCTCGAAAGCAAGAGAGCCGCGCTTGTCGTCCCTGTGCGGAGCGGAGTCAAACCAAGCCTGTATGGTCTTTAAATTCTCGTGTAAAATAGTTCTGTCAACGGTAAGATCGGCGATCACGGGAAATTTCCGCAAAGGCTCAAGCCTTATTTCGCCCTTTTTATAATCCGAAAGCTTCGCCGAGCACGCAAGTTTCGGAACTCCGTTCACGACCATGGCGCACGCGCCGCACTTTTTTTGAAGACAACTGCACTCCCACTCTATTACGGAAGTTTCTTTGCCGTCGGCGTTTAACAAAACATCCCTTTCGTTAAGGCGTTGAAGAGCCGTAGCGACCGATTCGTCTTCACGAACGGGTTCGTAAACGAACGTTTCTTTATACGGCTTTTCGCCGTGTTTTCTGCGTAATATCTCTATTTTATATACCATATCAAGCCTTTTCAAACTCAACGACGATCCGTCCGTTTTCATACGTTGCGTACGACTTCTTTTTGAAGCGATCGTCCGGTGACGGAAAGTCCGACCTATAATGCGCGCCGCGGCTTTCAAGCCTTGCAAGCGCGGATAAAACCATAGCTTTTCCAAATAAAACGCGTTCTTTTTCGGCTTGCGTTTGGCTGTCGGCGTACAATTCTTCAAGC
>CACXHH010000079.1 GCA_902767455.1 uncultured Eubacteriales bacterium | reverse complement strand
GAAGTAATGACCGTATAATGCTTCCCGAGCACGTAGCGTTTATTATGGACGGTAACGGTCGTTGGGCAAAACAGCGCAACAAACCGCGTTTCGCCGGGCACAGAAAGGGCGCGGAAGTTTTAGAAGGGCTTTGCAATTACCTTTTCGACAACGGCATAAAAACGGCGTCCTTTTACGCGTTTTCCACGGAAAACTGGTCGCGCCCGCAAGACGAAGTCGAAAAGCTGATGTCGCTTATGATGCGCATGCTCAAAAAGAACGTTCCGAGATTTATCAAAGACGAGATAAGGCTCGTCGTATCGGGCGATCTCGATTCCGAAAGGATATCCGCATCCAACAAAAAGGCTATCCTTGAAGCCGTTGAAAAGACCCGTTTCTTCACCCGCGGAACTATCAATATCTGCTTCAATTACGGAGCAAAAAGCGAGATAGTCCACGCCGCGAACGCCGCCGTCAAAAAAGGTCAACCCATAACCGAGCAGACTATTGCGGAAAACCTTTGGGTAGGGGACCTTCCCGACGTCGATCTCGTTATCCGCACGAGCGGCGAACAAAGATTGAGCAATTTTATGCTTTGGCAGTGCGCTTATTCCGAAATGTATTTTACAGACTGTCTGTGGCCCGATTTCGACGTTTCGGAGCTTAAAAAAGCTCTCGAATGGTTCGACGGGCGAAAACGCCGTTTCGGCGGAGTATAAAACGTTTATCGACGCGGTATTTTGCGTTGAAATAGGTTGATCGAAATGTTAAAAAGAAGTATAACGTCGGTGTTTATCGTCGTAGTCATGCTCGGCTCGTTCCTGCTACGGGAATTCGTCGATTACAGGCTGTTCAATATTTTACTGTACGCTTTCGCGCTGCTCGGTACTTTCGAGATAGTGCGCGCTTTCGAAGGCAAAATCAATCTTTATTTAAAATGCGTCGTTTGGGCGTACGCGCTTACGCTTACGCCCGTCGCTACTTTTTTAGGCGAAAACGCGGCGATGATATTATCGTTCGCAGTCGCCGTCCTTACGATAAGCGCGCTCGTCGTCGAGTTCGGGCACACGACGCTTGAAAACGTCGGCTACGGGCTGTTCGCGCTCTTTTATCCTACGGGGCTGTTGTATGCCATGATAAGGATAAACGCGCTGGCGGATAAAGGATTTATCCCGCTTGTTCTACTGTTCGTGACGACTATGCTTGCCGACGTGGGCGCGTATCTCGTTGGCTCGCTTATTCGCGGCGCGAAGTTGAGCCCCGAAATAAGCCCGAAAAAGACGATCAGCGGCTTTATCGGCGGGCTGGTGTTTTCGGCTATCGGCGCAGTTTTGGTGTGGCTCGTTTTCGACGCCGCCAAAGAAGCTCTCGTTTCTTCTCCCGTCGAGTGGCTCGTGTACGCGGCGTTCGGTATCGCGTGCGCCGTCGTTTCGACGTTCGGCGATCTCGTGGAAGGCGGCGTCAAGCGCAAACTCGGCATAAAGGATATGGGCAATCTTCTCCCCGGTCACGGCGGAATGCTCGACCGTATCGACAGCACCATGTTCAACGCCGCGTTCGTATGCCTTATCTTTACAGTTGTTTTTTGATAGATATAACGAACTTTTACGGTTATTTGCGATAAGTAATAACGCGCCTTTTGCGGGCGTATAATATATTATAAACGATATGAAACTGAAAATCGCTTTGCTCGGAAGCACGGGCTCTATCGGTAGGCAGGTCGTAAACTGCGTAAACAGGTACCCCGAAAGATTTGAAATAATATCTCTTGCGGCGTGTTCGAACGCCGCGCTTTTGTCCGAGCAGATAAAAACGCTTCACCCCAAGATAGCAGCTCTTGCCGACGAACGCTACGCAAAAGACGTCGTGGTCGAAAGCGGCACGAAGTTTTATTCGGGAAGAAGCGCCACGCTTGAAGCAGTAACGGAAGAAGCCGACCTCGTATTCGTTGCGATAATGGGCTTTGCGGGGCTTGAAAGCGTTATTAAAGCCATAAATCTCAAAAAGAACGTCGCGCTTGCAAACAAGGAAACGCTCGTTGCGGGCGGCGAGATAGTTACCGCGCTCGCAAAAGAAAAGGGCGTGGAACTTATCCCTGTCGACAGCGAACATTCGGCGATCTGGCAGTCGATGTATCTCGATAAGAAAACGCCCTTCAAAAGACTTTTGATAACGGCCTCGGGCGGAGCTTTCCGTGACGTTCCGTTAGAAGAACTCGGAAACATGAAGGCGCGCGACGCGCTCAAACACCCCAACTGGGTGATGGGCAAAAAGATAACGATTGACTGCGCGACTATGGTCAATAAGGGGCTCGAAGTCATCGAAGCTAAGTGGCTGTTCGACTGTCCTTACGACAAAATAGGCGTTCTCTACCACCCCGAAAGCATAGTTCACTCGCTCGTCGAATACCCCGACGGCGCTTTGATAGCCCAGCTCGGATATCCGTCGATGGAGCTTCCGATATCGCTCGCTCTATCCTACCCCGAACGGCTCGAAGGCGCGCCGACTCTCGATCTTGTCGGCAAAACGCTTCATTTTGACCAAGTGTCCTTAAAGCGTTACCCTTGCTTTAAAGTTATTCTCGAAGGCGCGAAGGCGGGCGGAAATATCCCGTGCGCTCTCTCCGCCGCCAACGAAGAGATAGTCAAACTCTATTTGAACGACGAGATAACCTTTTCCGAAATTTACGATTACCTTGCGTACGTTCTCGATAAAACGCCCAAAAGACGAGTCGATTACGAAGAACTCGTCAGAACGGACGGTGAAGCAAGGAAGCTCGTTCTCGACAGGTTTCCCCGCCGTTGAACGGTAACGAAACCTTTTTCATTATTGATATTTACCAAACGAAATTATGAACGAAATTTTAGCCGTTGCCGACGTATTGAAAACGATCGGCGGGGTGGCGGTAGCGCTTCTCGTGCTGCTGTTGACCATCACCGTCCACGAGTTCGGGCATTACGTCGTAGGCAAACTTCTCAAATTCAAGATAACGGAATTTGCTATAGGCATGGGCCCCGCTCTTTTCAAAAAGAAGAAAAAGAACGGGGAGATTTTTTCCGTGCGCCTTTTGCCGCTCGGTGGTTTTTGCGCTTTTGAAGGCGAAGACGACGCCGGCGCGCCCGGTCGCGAAAAGGAAAAGAAAGGAAAAACCGAACAAGTTTTCGAAGGCGTTGCCGAACCCGAAGACGACCAAGCGAAGTCTGCGCCCGCGCTTTCCGAAAACGCTTTCAACAATAAAAAGCCGTGGCAGAGAATACTCGTTCTCATCGCGGGCGGGCTTACGAACATTATTTTCGCGATAATAGTTACCGCTATTTCCTTTTCGGCGTACGGTCACTTTGCCGTGACTCCCGCCGAGATAATACCCGCGCGCACTTCGCTCGAAGAAAGCTACAGCCTTGAAGACGGGGATAAAATACTCGAAATAGACGGTAAGTTTATATATCTCACCACCGACTTTATTTCCGCGCTCGACGGAAAAAAGAAAGGCGATATGGTGAATATCACCGTCGAAAGCCACGGAAAACGCGTTAAAAAACAGGTAGTTTTGCGTAGCGACGTTACGTCGACGGGCATGACCGACTATTACGGCGCGCTCGACGCCATCGGCGTTGCTACCACGCTTATTTTCGACACACCCGCCGATAACCAGTTCATAAACGGCGCTTATCTTTTAGGGCTCGAGGACGGAACGATAATATATTCGCTCGAAGATCTTTACGGGATCATTTCGGCGCGCGCTTCGGGCGACGAGATAACCTTCAAAGTCAGAGTGAACGAAACGGAAAAGCTTATGAAGATAACCGTTCCCGAAGGCTTTGAAGAGATAAACGTCGAATATCCTTCGCTTTCCGAACAGAACAAGGCTTTCAAACGCTTCTTCGGGATAAACGGATATTATATCTCTTATTCGATAGATTCGACTTCCGCGTCGATAGGGTTTTTCGAAGGGCTGTATCGCGCGCCCGTTTACGGGGTCAAGACGATGCTTCTCACCTTCCGCTCGATAGGCGGGCTTTTCAACGGCTCGGTTTCGCTCAGCGATATTTCGGGACCTGTTGGCACCATTTCGCTGACTTCGCAATACGTCAGCCGCGGGTTTAATTACGTTCTCAATATCATGGCGCTTATCGGCATAAGCATAGGTATATTCAACCTTTTGCCTATCCCCGCGCTCGACGGCGGCAGAGTGGTGTTCGTCGTTATCGAATGGATAAGGGGCAAACCCATAAACAGAAACGTCGAAGCGACTATACACTTCGTGGGGATAATCGTTCTTATTGCTTTCGCGATACTAGTCGACGTGCTTAAACTGTTTTAAATAAACGATTATACGGCGTAACGTTTTTTGCTCGGGAAACATAGTATATTGTAGACCGAAAGGTGATACCTATGAAAAACGTTATAGAAACGGCTGTGGTCGTGATAGCGGCTTATACGCTCGTCAACTGCGTGTGCAAAAAGCCCGAACCCAAGCCCTTACCCCCGAAAAAACCGTGTAAATGCTTTTACCGAAGATACGAAGTTCCCGCGCCTTGCCCGTGCGAAGGCGGAAGGGACGATTACCTGAGATGATTTATTTCGGCTTGCCGCGATATGCGGCAAGCCGTTTTTAAAATCAGGAATAGTCGACCGCGTGATTTTTTAACGGGCTCGAGCCGTCGCCCTGAAATCGCCGAAAGCAATAATATAATAATCATTACTATTTACGGTGTATATAAATCGCCGAAAAAAGTATTAAAGAACGGCTTATCAAAATAATCGAGAATATTAAGTCAAAATAATTGTAAAAAAAAGCGTTTGGTGGTAAAATAAAATAAGCAAAGGCTAAACATCATCAAAAAACGTTTCAGGCAATTTGCCGAAGGAGAATTTATGGCACTTTTCAGATTAAACGTTGAATGGACCGATAACAGTTCGGATACGCTCGTATACAAATACCCGTTTAAAAAGAGCGGCAGAGAAGTAAACAACAAGAGCTCGCTCACCGTAAGAGAATCTCAGGTCGCCGTTTTCGTATATAAAGGTCAGATCGCCGATATTTTCGAACCGGGTTTCTACCTTCTCGAAACGCATATTCTGCCTATACTTACCAAACTTGCAGCGTGGACGTACGCTTTTGAAACGCCTATCACCGTAGACGTATACTTCATCAACACAAAGCAGTTCACGAATATCAAGTGGGGCACGCAAAACCCGATCATAATGCGCGATCCCGAATTCGGCGCTATAAGAGTGCGCGGCTTCGGCGCGTTCGCGTTCAAAGTCGACGACGCGAAAAACTTTATGAAAGAGCTTTTCGGCACCAACTCTACCTTCAAGACGGAAGACATCAAGGATTACGCCAAGACGATGCTTCTTTCCGCCCTTGCCGACGCGCTCGGCGAAAGCAAGATTTCCGTGCTCGACCTTGC
Source organism: uncultured Eubacteriales bacterium (assembly GCA_902767455.1). Taxonomy (GTDB): domain Bacteria; phylum Bacillota; class Clostridia; order Christensenellales; family Borkfalkiaceae; genus UBA4636. Next base: position 2,482 of record CACXHH010000079.1, on the reverse strand, counting down.
CGGCAATACGCTTGAATTCAACGAGATAGTCAAAGAAAAGATACAGCACAAGTTTACCGAACTCGGGCTTAAACTTACCAACTTATTCATTGAAAATATGTCCGTTCCCACCGAGATCGAAAAGACGCTCGACGAGAGAACGCGTTACACCATGCTCGGCGGCTCTACCGATACGATGATGAAGATGGCTGCCGCCGAAGCTTTGAAGGACGCCGCCAAGAACCCCGGCTCGGGCGGAACGTTTATGGGCGCGGGGATAGGGCTCGGCGCGGGCGCTACTATGGGCACAGTGTTTGCCGAAGCCATGAAGAGCACTCAATCTGCTCCCGCTAAACCCGAGGCTCCCGCTAAACCCGCGGCTCCTGCCGCAACCAAAAAATGCCCCAAATGCGGCGCCGAAGTTTCGGCGAACGCCAAATTCTGCCCCGAGTGCGGCGAGAAACTTCCCGTTAAGAGATTTTGCTCTCAGTGCGGCGCGGAACTTAATGCGGAAGCAAAATTCTGCCCCGAGTGCGGAACCAAACAGAACTGATTTCAACTGCCCGTTTTAAGCGCGGCGACGCTTACCGCCGCGGCGGCATACCAAGACGATACTTACTTTTAAAGGAGATATTATATTATGGAAAACAAAATCACCGGCGATACTTTGATTATCGACCTTTTACAGATCAATCCCGACGCGGCTGAGATATTATTCTCTCACGGCATGCACTGTTTAGGGTGCGCGCTCTCTCACGGAGAAACCATCGCCGAAGCCACCAACGCTCACGGTGAAGATTTAGAGCGCCTTCTTGCCGAACTCAACGGCGAACTGTAAGAGATTTTAAAATATGACCGACGAAGTATTCGAGGATTACGCCTCCGACGCAAATAACGACGAGCTCAACGAAGGGCGCGCCGCTTTTGACGATTCGGTCGACCGCGGAAAAGAAGTTAAATGCCCTAACTGCGGCGGCAATATGGTTTTCGATCCCAAAACGCAGAGCTTAAAATGCGAGCATTGCGGCACGATAGAGAATTTCGAGCGTAGTGACGACGTCAGCGAGATAGTTATCGAAAAAGCCTTCGACAACGCTGAAAAATGGGATAAAACGATAGTCGTCAGATGCGAAAACTGCGGCGCCAAAGTCGTTATGTCTGCCGACGAAGTGGCTACCGAATGCCCTTACTGCGGAACGAGCCAGATAAAGCGCGTCGAAGAAATAGCCGGCATAAAGCCCAACGCCGTTCATCCGTTCACGATAAGCGGCGAGCGCGCCGAACAATGCGCAAAAAAATGGGCTAAAAGCAAGATATTCGCGCCGTACAAGTTCAAAAAGACGATAGAAGCCAAAAACGTTCACGGCGTTTTCGAGCCGGCGTTTACCTTCGATTCGTTCACGCACTCGAGATATTCTGGCACGGTGGGCTATACCCGCACCCGTACCGTCGGGAGCGGAAAGAACAGGAGAACGGAAACTTACACCGAGTGGCGGCGCGTAAGCGGAACTATCGACAACTTTTTCGACGACGTGACCGTATCAGCGTCGAGAAACGTCGATCAGAAGAGATTTGCAAAGATCCTTCCCTTCCCGAGCGAAGGGATACGCGTATACGAAAAGAAATTTCTCGCAGGATACAAGGCAAATCACTACGATAAGGATATACGCACTTGTTGGAGCGAAGCCAAAACGATGATGGACGCGCGCATACGAAGGCTTATCGTCGAAAGATACAACGCCGATAAGATAGGAACGCTTGACGTGTATACCGATCACTCGAAAGTCACCTATAAGTACGTTCTCTATCCTATTTACAGATTTAACTATAACTACAAGTCGAAAGATTACGGTGTCGCCGTAAACGGGCAGACGGGCGCCGTAGTCGGCAAAACGCCTATATCTCCCGTGCGCGTGCTTATTGCGGTAGTTCTCGGTGTAGCCGCTCTTATCGGGCTGTATTTTCTGTTCAACGGCTCGTGATCTTACGCGTTTTACGCTTTTTTGTCGTAAAAAGTCAAAATAAAACCGCCAAACGGAAAAAGAACGCCTAATTTTATTGACTTAATTGAAAAAAAAGTATAAAATATTTTTATCCTGTCGGCGACCTGCCGACGCGTTACTTTGAAATATTATTCTTTCGCCGTGTGTATATCAACGCGTCGAAAGGGAGGAATTATGAAAAAATTATTATCGCTTATGCTTACCGCCGTTCTCGTTTTGGCGGCGACCGTCGCTCTCGTCGGTTGTGACGAAGTAGAAAACGGAAGCAAAATTACCCGTATGACCATGACGCTCGAATACACCGACGCCGAAGGTACCGCGACCACGAGAAACGTAGAGCTCAAACTCTATCACAACTACGCACCCAAGACCGTTGAAAACTTCATCAATCTTGCTAAACAGGGCTTTTATAACGGCGTTTGTATTTCAAACGTACAGTCCAACTGGCTCGAATTCGGCGCGTATAAATACGTGAACGGCGCGTTTACCCGCGTCGACGG
>CACXHH010000078.1 GCA_902767455.1 uncultured Eubacteriales bacterium | reverse complement strand
TATAGCCTTCTTCCGTTCCGAGATGGCGGATAGGACATTCTATAAGTTTAAGGTTGGCGCTTATCGCCTTTTTCCTTATCTCGCGGATGGCGTCTTCCTTTTCAAGACCGTATACGAAAGTGTCGGCGCCGAATTTAAGATAAATGTCGTCCGAACGCTTTATAAGCTCGGTCGCCTTGTCGTAACCGAGAATCTGTTGAAGGTTTCCGCCTACGTCGGGAGAAAGGGAGAGTTTTCCGTCGGAAAACGCACCCGCGCCGGCAAAGCCCGTCGTTATCGAACACGGCTTGCAGCCTACGCACACGCCCGTGTAACGCTTCGGGCATTGACGTTTTTCTATGCTTCTGCCCTTTTCGATCATCAGAATTCTGAGTTCGGGCATCTTTTCCTTGAGTTCGTACGCGCAGAATATCCCCGAAGGACCTGCGCCTATCACTATAACGTCGTATTTGTTTTCCATTTTTAATTCTCCTTGCCGCTTTTTAAGCTACCCGGCGGCTTTGACCTTCGTTTCGAAAGCGCCGCCGAAGGGCTTGCCCGCCAACGGGCGTCTTTCTCAACACAAAACGATATTATATCACATAACGCGTTCAAAAGCAAGGTTTTTTCGTTTTTTTACGGTTTTTAATTTGAAATCGTAATTTGAAATGGTTTTGTTTTAAAAAAGTATCATGCCGAGAGCGGCGGAAAAGACAATAAGCAGTATCGGCGACATCTTCTTTTTGAAAATAAGTTTATACCCGACGAACACCGCGGCGGCGGAAGCCGTAATTACGAGCGCTATCGGCGAAAAGCCTTCGGCTGAAAAGTTTGCTATATCGGGTAAAACGTTTTTAAGCCCGAGCCATACGCCGGTAACGAAAATAAGCCCGACTATCACGGGTTTTACTCCCGAAAGCGCAGAAGAAACTATCTTGCTTTTTAAAAAGTTTTTGAATACGGCGACTATAAGCAGTATTATCACTATCGACGGCAATATCACGCCTATCGTCGAGCACGCGGCGCCGAAAATACCCGCCTTAGAAGAGCCTATAAATGTCGCCATATTGACGGCGATAGGTCCCGGTGTAGATTCGGAAACGGCTACGAAGTTCAAAAAGTCCGCCGACGTCATCCACGAGTGAGCGACAACTTCCTGCTCCATAAGCGGAAGCATTCCGTACCCCCCGCCGAAGGAGAAAAGCCCTATCTTTAAAAACGTAATAAACAACTCAAGGTATATCATTGCTTCATACCTCCGTCGTTTATGGCGTCGTTTTCGTTTGAGTTTTCGACGATATCCCCGTCTATAACTTGATTATCGACGTTTTTCGAGTTTTCCGTTCCGTTATTTTTTTTGTTCGGGCGGAAGTATACCGCGATCCCTACGAGCATGCCGAGCAGTATCAGATATATCGTCGAAATCTTCAAGCTGAATACGTCTATCGCAAGGAGCGCCGCGGCGGCCAAGCCTATCAGAATATAGCTCACGGCGTTTTTCTTTACGCTCTTAAAAAGCTTTATCGCCGCCGAAACTATCAGAACGGCGACTCCGCACTGTATGCCTTTAAACGCCTTGGCGGCAAGTTCGAGCTGCATAAACTGCGTAAAAAACAGCGATATGACGTATATGATTATAAACGACGGCAGACATACCGCAAGGCTCGCCGCAATCGAGCCGAGCAAACCGCCTACGCGATAGCCTATATACGTCGAGCTGTTTATCGCGATAGGCCCCGGTGTGGACTCGGAGATGGCGACGACGTCGGCGAACTCGTCCGACGAAATATACTTACGTTTTTCGACGACTTCGTGAGATATTACCGAGATCATGGCGTACCCGCCGCCGAAGGTAAACAGCCCCACCTTGAAAAACGTTAAAAAAAGTTGTAAGATCTTTTTGAATTTATCCATGATTTCTCCAACTTTTTTATTATACTCTATTCTTTTATAAAAATCAAGCGTAGAGCGCGCCGCGGATAAAACTCCGTACTCCTTTGCCCGACGAGTTTGACTTTGGCAATCCGAAACTGCCGACAATCGCCTTATAGCCGCGCTTTCACCTATCGAAGCCGAGCCTTTTTATCTCTTCGGAAACCGTAAGATAAGGCTTTGCGAGTTGAAGCAATCTGCAAGTCTTTTCGCAAGGAAGGCGCGCCGTGAGCTTCATTTCTTCGTTGAAAACGCTTACTTCCGCAAGATCGTTCGCGCCGACGAACTTATACAGCGCTTTGACGGGAGTTGCGGTCGTCACGGCGACCTTTCTTATCTCGCGCCCCTTTTCGACGGCGTTTATATTCACGCCCGAAAATATGCGAACGTATACGGACTCTTTTCCCGCCGAAAAGTTTCCGAACGCCACGAAGAGCGAAAAGAACAGCAGGCTGAAATTTACGCCCACGAAAACCGAATAAACGAACAGCCCAAAAAGGCACGCGCTCAACGCATAACCCAACGCTTTTACGATTTTTAAAGCCTTCTTTCTTTCGATTTTGCGTGATAAAAACGCAAGAAGTATTCTTCCGCCGTCGAGCGGAAAGCACGGCAAGAGATTGATAGTCGCGATAGATACGCTCGCAAAGACGGCAAGGTCGGTATACGGGTAGATTTCGGGCGCGAACCACCACGCCGCAACGAACGTGAGCGCCGTCACTATATTAGTTATCGGACCGGCAAGCGCCACAACTATCTCGTCGGAATAAGAAAACAAGTCCTGCTCGCCGCTGACGACGGCGCCGTACGGCATCAGCGTTATTTTCTTCAAGCGGTACCCGAGCTTTTCCGCGACTATCGAATGACCCAGCTCGTGTATGACGGCAACGAGCGTAAAAACGGCAAAAGAAAATACTTTGCCCGTGAGAACAAAGTATATTCCGAAAATAATAAACAAAGGATGAACGGAAATCTTCAGCTTTGCCATATCACGTTGTTTTTATCGATAACGAAGTCGGTAACGAGCTCCGAGCCGTTATACATCGCTACCGTCGTTCCCGCGCACGAAAGCGCCGTCGGAACGTTTTTATATACGCTTTCGCCCACTTCGCCGTAGACGGCTTCGGCGCCGCTTATCACCGTTTTGAAAACGTCGGTATGAGCGATAGTTACGGTATACTTTCCGTCTTTTTCCGAAACGCTTATTATCTTTCCGTTAGTCGGCGGATATACTGCCGCGGATGTCGAAAAGGTCATTACGCCTTCGTTTAAAGTTATTTCCGCGCCGGAGGACGGAGCAAACACGGCGAATTCTTCGGCTTTCCGCGTATCGGTAACGCTTTTTGAGCTTGCTCCGAAAACGTTCTTTATCATCGTGTTTATGCCGCTGTCTTCCAAAAAGACGTTAGTCAGGATTATCGCGACGACGAGAACGAATATCGCCGCGATCTCCGCGCCGATAAGCGTTGCCGTAGCCCTTTCGCGCCCCTTGCGAGAAGTTTTTTTATTCGCTTTTTTGCCTTCGTCACCCGATTTTTCAACGTTTACGAATTCCGTTATCTGCGCGACGGGCTCCGTTTTTTCGGTTTCGCCGTCAGTCGTCTGCGCGGTTTCTCGCTCAATCTTCTGAAGTTTTTCGGCTTTTTTGTTTACGTGCTTTATCAAAAGCCTGTCTTTTAAAGGTTTTTTCTTCTTTTCGGGAACTATTACCATTTCGCACGTTGAAACGGGTAGTTCGATCATTTCGGCGTAGTCACCGTTTGCCATTTTTATCACTCCTTTTTTCGTTTTTCTGCTAAAAGGATATGGCGGCGGCAAGCCGTTTAGAACTTAATTGCCAACGATTTTATCAAACTTCTTTTTGATTTATAAAAATAACGGCGTAATGCGTCGAAACCAAGCCGTTCCCGTATCAGCCGTTATATCCGTTTATATATTGCGAAAGTTTTTTCCAGTCTTTAAGCCGCTCGGCGTAAGGCTGAAACGCCCTTCTCGAAGGCGATAGAAGTTTTCCCGTCGGAGCGTCGGCGCTCGTTTTCATAACCGAAGCAATTTCGCCGTCGGCTTTATCTTTCCCGCCGAATACGCGATAAAGATTTTTCAGTGCTTCGCCGCTCGTGCAAAACACCTTTTCAATACGCGAAGCTCTTATTATATCCAGTATCTTTTCTTTTCCGTTAAGCTCGTAAGATAGTATCTTGTCGTCAGTGCTTCCCGTACGCTCACACGTCGAGATCGTATCGAACAACGCTACGCCGAGCCTAAAAAGACGGCTTATAAGCTCGTTTTCGGCAGTTTTTCTTTTTTCGGCAGTTTGGGCGTTTCTCAAATCGTCGGCAAGCTCAACGAAGGGCGCGCCGCTTACGTCGGAAAGAAGCCGCCAGAAATAGTTGCCTTTGTTCATATAGTAAAAGCCGTATTTAACGCTGTCTACGGACGGAACGGTGCCGAGCAACAACACCCTTGAATTTTCGTTGAAAACGGGCTTAAAACAAGCCGCGCTCTCGCAAACGGCGTTTCTCATACCCGTTTACCGTTCGCTTCGGCAAGCGAGAACACGCACCCGCAATAATTCTGGCGGTACAGCCCGTACTCTTTTGAAAGTTCTATCGAACGCGAATACCCGCCGCTTTTTTTGAAGTCCGAAGGCAAAAATTTAACCCCGAGCTTTTCTTCAAGGCTTGCGCCTATCGCGTTTATGCGTTCGGCGTCCTTATAAGGGCTTAAAGAAAGCGTAGTGCAAAAATAGTCAAAACAGCCGTTTATCGCCCTATACGCCGACTTTTCGAGCCGTTGACCGTAGCAAACGGTACAGCGCGCGCCCCTTTCGGGCTCGTTCTCAAGTCCTTTCGCCGCGGCGAAAAACTCTTCCGCGCAAAAGCCGCCGTCTTCGACCTTCACTTGGTCGCCGTAAACGGCGAAGGCAAATCTTTCAAGCTCGGCAAGGCGTTTACGGTATTCGGCTTCGTCGGTGATATTCGGGTTATAGAAATATAAAGTCACGTCAAAAAAGGGCGTAACTCGTTCGAGAACGCTTGAAGAACACGGCGCGCAACACGCGTGCAGAAGCAAACTCTTTTTTCCGTCAAACGACCGTGTGAGAGTTTGAAATTTTTCGTCGTAATTAACGTTGTTCACTGCGTTTAGCCCTTGTATAAGTCGATTATCGATGATTTTCGTCGGTTTTATCGGTTTCGGCGTTTTCGGCGTTATTCACG
>CACXHH010000077.1 GCA_902767455.1 uncultured Eubacteriales bacterium | reverse complement strand
CGCCTGCGGGTGCAAGCAGTGTACGAACGAAGAAGCCCGTAAATCCAAAAAAAAGACTTAAAAACCGTTGATTTAATCGTATTCGGACGCGCGCGCCGCTTGGCGCGCGCGTTTTTATTTTAGGCGTGTTTTTTAGTTTACAAAAACAACGCGTTGTGATAAAATATTCGGGTAAACCAAATTTAACTACAGGTGAATTATGAACGCTCTCGATATTTTAAAAGCCCGCGGCTTTATAAAGCAGACCGTTTTCGAAGACGATCTTTCCAAAATTCTCGATAACGAGAAAATTTCTTTTTACGTCGGGTTCGATCCGACCGCCGATTCGCTCCATATCGGGCACTATATCCCCGTAATGGCTATGGCGTGGATGCAGCGTTGCGGCCACAGACCTATCGCGCTTTTTGGCGGCGGTACGGGTATGATAGGCGATCCGTCGGGTAGATCCGATCTTCGTTCCATGCTCACGAAGGAACAGATAAATCACAACGTGGCGTGCTTTAAAAAGCAGATGTCGCGCTTTATTGACTTCGAAGGCGAGAACGCCGCGCTCATGGTCGACAACGGCGACTGGCTTTTAGGGCTCAATTATATAGACTTTCTGCGCGATATAGGCGTTTATTTTTCGGTAAACCGCATGCTCACCGCCGAATGTTACAAGGCGCGTATGGAGAAGGGGCTTACCTTCCTTGAATTCAACTATATGCTCATGCAGGGTTACGACTTCTTGCGGCTTTATCAGGACTATAACTGTATTTTAGAGCTCGGCGGCGACGACCAGTGGTCGAATATGCTCGCAGGCGAAGACCTTATCCGCCGCAAACTCGGCAAGCCCGCTTTCGCGGCTACCTGCACGCTTTTACTCACTTCCGAAGGCAAAAAGATGGGCAAGACCGCCAAGGGCGCGCTCTGGCTCGACGAGAACAAGACTTCACCTTACGACTTCTATCAGTATTTCAGAAACGTTGAAGACGTTAAAGTCGCAGAGTGTATGCGTCTTCTGACGTTTATGGATCTCGAAGAGATAGCCGAACTTACCGCCCACAACGACGAGAGAATGAACGCCGCCAAAGAAAGGCTGGCGTTTGAAGTTACCAAGCTCGTCCACGGCGAAGAAAAGGCGCTTGCCGCGCAAAAACAGGCAAGGGGCGCTTTCGGCGGCAACGAAGAAGATATGCCTTCCGTTGAAGTCGAAAAAACCAACTTCGTTCCCGATATTATGGTCGCGGCGGGGATAGCCAAATCCAAGTCGGAAGCGCGCACGCTCATCACGGGCGGCGGCGTTATTATAAACGATACCAAGCTCACGGGGCTTACTCTCGACGACGAAACTTTAAATAAGGGCGAGTTTATCCTTCATAAAGGCAAAAAAGTCCACGTCAAAGTTATTTTAAAATAATAAGGCTATAAAGGCGATTAACGAAGTGTATCGGCGTTGGTCGCCTTTTATAAAAATCGTAGTATGCCACAGCTTAAATACGTAACGGTCGAAAAGCAAACGCAAACGGAGATCGTGATAGAAAAATCGCGGTTTATAACGTTAGTCGCGCCGTGCCCGACGGAAAAGTCGGCGCGGGAGATTTTGCTTGCGCGAAAAAAGGAACACCCTTTCGCGACTCACAACTGTTACGCGTTTATAGCCGATAACGGCGTGACTACGAGATTTTCCGACGACGGCGAGCCGGGCGGAACGGCGGGCGCTCCGATAATGGAAGCCTTAAAACGCTCGGGCGTTACCAACGTCATCGTCGTCGTTACCAGATATTTCGGCGGGATAAAGCTTGGCGCGGGCGGGCTTACGAGAGCTTACGCGCGCTGCGCGAGCGAAGGGATAAAGTCCGCGGAAGTAAAAACTTACGAGATGGCGGATAAACTCTTCTTCTCGCTCGGCTACGAAGACTACAACGTTTTTCTCAAAATGAAGAGCGCCGACTTCAAGACCTTTTCGGTCGACTTTTCGGATAAAGTCAACGTGACCGTTTTCGTTAAAAGTGAAGCTATAAGTCGGTTTTCCGAGCTTTTCAAGGAAACTTTTTTGGGTAGATACTCTTACGAAAACATAGGAGAAGAGTATTATTGTTTCGATTAAACGGCGGCTTTGGTGAAAGATGAAAACGATAACGGCGCTCACCGCGCAACAAAAGAATAAAAAGAGAGTCAATCTCTTTCTCGATGGCGAATATTTCTGCTCGCTCGACGCCTTCACCGTGCTTTCCGAAAGGCTGAAAGTCGGCGTCGAAGTGGACGAAAAACGACTTGCCGAGCTGTCTTTTAAGAGCGAATATTCTTCGGCGCTCGAAAAGGCGCTCGGCTATATTTCCAAGAGCATGCATACGAAAATGCAAATAATTACTTACCTTAAAGGCAAGGAGTATTCGGGCAAGGTCGTAGCCGCCGTTATCGACAAACTCACCGAGTACGGCTACGTCGACGACGAAGCTTTCGCAAGAAATTATTTCAAGGATAAGTCGTCAGCGTACGGCGCGCATAAGATAATTTTCG
>CACXHH010000076.1 GCA_902767455.1 uncultured Eubacteriales bacterium | reverse complement strand
TTTCAAAGTATTTCGACGAAATTATGCTCCCCGTTTTTTTGAAGGATTGATTTTTATATCTCGGCGTAGTCCGCGTAAAATCAAAGCCGTTAAATAATACGGTTACAGTATACGAAAATTTTGTATTCCGTTCGTTTTTTTGACGAAACGGAATTTTTTTGAAAAAATTTGCTCAAAAAAAAGGAAATTATAAAAATAAATTTAATAATTATAATGTAGGATAATTTGACTGTTCAGCCGATTTCGACGTCTATATCGCATTAAACACCGACGAGTATGAAGGAAACCACCTATTTAAAAGAAGAAGAATTTTTATCGCCTTACGCGATGAAAAGCAAGGACACCCGCGGGCGCATGCGTGAAGAAACCCCGTGCACTATGCGTACGGAATTTCAGCGCGATCGCGACAGAATAATCTATTCAAAAGCGTTTATGCGCCTTAAAAACAAGACGCAGGTCTTTTTCTCGCCCGAAGGCGATCATTACAGGACGCGGCTTACCCATACGCTCGACGTATCTCAGGTGGCAAGATCTATCGCAAGGGCGCTTTCCTTAAACGAAGACCTTGCCGAAGCCATAGCGCTCGGGCACGATCTCGGGCACACGCCGTTCGGGCACGCGGGCGAACGCTGTCTTGATAAGTTATCGGGGCATTTCGCTCACAACGAGCAGTCGCTTCGCGTGGTCGACGTTCTCGAAAAAGAAGGTCACGGGCTTAACCTTACCTTTGAAGTGCGCGACGGCATTTTAAATCACAAAATGAGCCTTCACCCCGCAACGCTCGAAGGACAAGCCGTGTCTTTGGCGGACAGGATATCGTATATCTCTCACGATATAGACGACGCCGTCCGCGCCGGTATGCTGACTATTGACGAGCTTCCCAAAGACGCCGTCGAGATACTCGGCAAAACTACGAGCGCGCGTATAAACACGACTATTCAGTCGATAGCGAGAGCTTCCGAAGGTAAGAACGAAGTTACCATGGAGCCGTACGTGTATACGGCTTTAAGCGATCTTCGCAAATATATGTTCGAGCGCGTCTATCTTGCTCCGACGGCTTTAAAAGAAGAGAAAACGGCTCTTAATATGCTGTCGGCTATGTACGACTATTTCTCGAAAAACAAAGACGAGCTTCCCGAAAGATATATTATTCTTCTCGACAGATTCTCTCTCGACACGGTGATATGTGACTACATTTCAAGCATGACCGACCGTTACGCAGTATATAAATTTGAAGAGATCTTCGTTCCGAAGAGTTTCTTCGTGAAATGATTATTTTTAAATAAGTGCGTGTATAAGTTGATTAAACGCTGTTTTTGCGTTTATCGAACGGGGCGAAAATGGCTATCGACAAAAAATTTATCGAACAATTAAAGAGTAAAAACGAGATAGTCGAAGTAGTTTCCGCATACTGTCAACTCGAGCGGCGTGGCGGCTCGTACTGGGCGCGCTGTCCGCTTCCCGGGCACATGGAAAAAACACCGTCCTTCTCGGTCAATCAGGCGGGGCAGTTTTATTACTGTTTCGGTTGCAGCCGCGGCGGCGACGTAGTGCACTTCATTATGGAAATGGAGAACATGAACTACATCGAGGCGCTGCGCTTCCTTGCCGAACGCGCGGGGCTTGAAATGCCCGCCGACACTTCCGTCGACGACGAGCGCTTGAACGAAGCGAGAAAGCAAAAGGAAACGGGCTTGAAGATACTTCTTGCCGCCGCTAAGTTTTACGTTAAAAATCTCTATTCTCCCGAAGGCAAACCCTATCTTGACTACATGCTCAAACGCGGGTTCGGGCAAAAGACTTTGCGTACCTTCGGCATAGGCGCGTCGGTCGACTACCGATCGCTTCCGAACTACCTTCTCTCACAGGGCTTTACTTACGAAGAAATGGAACGCGCGGGCGTGGTGTCAAAAAACAAGGACAGCGGCGCGTATTCGGACTTTGAAGCCAAACGGCTTATCGTTCCCATAATCGACAATATCGGCAACGTCATAGCGTTCGGCGGAAGAGTGATAGAAAAAACCGATTTCGGAAAGTATAAAAATACCCGCGAAACTTCGATATTCGTCAAAAACAGGTGTTTATACAATATCAACGGGCTGAAAGCTCTTCGGCGCGAAAAGGGCGAACTTCCCTACGTCATAATGGTCGAAGGGTATATGGACGTTATCGCGCTATGGGAAGCGGGGTTTAAAAACGTCGTCGCGAGCATGGGCACGAGCCTTACCGTAGAGCAGGCGCGAATGCTTCAACGCTACACCGATACCGTGATTATTTCTTACGACGGCGACGCCGCAGGTCAGCACGCGACCTTCCGCGGACTTCAGATATTAAAGGACGCGGGGCTCGACGTGAAGGTGTTGTCGCTTCCCGACGGGCTCGACCCCGACGAGATAATAAAACAGCGCGGAAACGCCGCCTATCAGGCGCTTATCGATAGTGCTTTGCCGCTTATCGACTATAAACTAAAAGTCGTCGGCGAGCGGTTCGACGTTTCGACGGTGGACGGAAAGAGAAAGTACGTCGATAACGCTTTAAGGGTGATAGCCGAAAGCGATAAGGACTTCGAGCGTGAAGAGCTTTTAAAAAAGGTTTCCGAACACTCGCGGATAACTTACGAGTCGCTTCGCCGCGACCTTGACAAAACGCCGGAAGCGAGAACTTCGACGAAGGTGCTTTACGAAAACGAAGAAACTGCTTCTTCAGCCGTCGAAAAGGCTGAAAAATTCATTCTCTACTCGCATATTTTTGCCAAAGATTACGCAAATTGCGATTTGTCGGAGCTTGAATTTACTTCGACGAAACGCTCGTATATCGCCGATTTCCTTGCCGAAAAGCAGGCGGCGGGCGAAAAAGCCGTTCCCGCAACGGTGTGCGACGCGCTCGGTAACGATTTCGTGGACGAACTCAACTCTATTTTCGTGTTTGGCGATTCGCTTGCCGAAGACGGGCTCAAACGATACTATGACGACAGCGTAAAACTTATAAAGAAGGGAACGCTCGAATCGCAGATAAAAGACTTACAGGAGTACTTTACGACGCTTACCGACCTTGACGAACGCAAAAAAGTGCTCGAACTGCTCAAAAAGAGCATCGATAAATACAACGCGCTCAAATAGCGCGAAACGATAATTTTTACCGCGGTCGCAATAAAGCTTCTTTGTCCGCGGGCGGCGCAGGACGACGTAAAGGTCGTAACGGAGGATAAAAAATGATTGCCGAAGAAACTTTAAATAAATTGATAGAAGAACTCGTCGCGGAAGCGCGCAACACCGACGACAAGATAAACACCGAAGCGCTCAGCAACAGGCTTGAAAAGTACGAGCTTTCCGACGAACAGACGGAATATATCAGCGATCGTCTTGAAGAGCTCGGTATAGGTATTTACGAAGACACCACCGAATACGAGAAAGACGATTTTTACGACGAGATAATCCGTGAAATACCTACGGGCGACCACGTAAAGCTTTATCTTAAAGACATAGGCAAGTATCCGCTTTTAAGCATGGAAGAAGAGATAGAGCTTGCCCGCCGCATGAGCGAAGGCGACGAAGACGCAAAAATGCAGCTATCGCAAGCTAACCTAAGGCTCGTAGTTTCCATCGCCAAAAAGTACGTCGGCAGGGGCATGCAGTTCCTCGACCTTATACAGGAAGGCAATCTCGGGCTTATGAAAGCCGTGGAAAAATTCGATTACAGCAGGGGTTATAAGTTTTCCACTTACGCCACCTGGTGGATACGTCAGGCGATAACGAGAGCCATAGCCGATCAGGCAAGGACTATTCGTATTCCCGTGCACATGGTCGAAACGATACACAAGCAGGCGCGAGTTACGAGGCTTTTATTGCAGGAACTCGGTCGCGATCCGTACCCGTCGGAAATAGCCGAACGCATGGGCATACCCGAATCGAGAGTTATCGAGATACAGAAGATCGCGCAGGATCCCGTTTCTCTGGAAACGCCCGTCGGCGAAGAAGACGACAGCCATCTCGGCGACTTTATTCAGGACGACAACGCGAAATCACCCGGGGACATAGTTACTTCTACGATGCTTCGCGAACAGCTCGCCAACGTTCTGAGCACGCTCACCCCGCGCGAACAGAAGGTGCTTATCCTTCGTTACGGTATCGAAGACGGCAGACCGAGAACGCTTGAAGACGTAGGCAAAGTGTTCAACGTTACGAGAGAGCGTATCCGTCAGATAGAAGCCAAAGCTTTGAGAAAGCTTCGTCACCCGTCGCGTTCAAAACGCTTGAAAGACTATCTCGATTGATATGAACAAGCGGCTTTTGACGTTGTTTTCGCTTATCGAGCCGTGCGGAACTTTTGCCGATATAGGCTGCGACCACGGCATTATCAGCAAGGAAATTCTCGATAAAGGCGTTGCCGAAAAGGTTTACGCCGCGGATATTTCGGCGCCGAGCCTGAATAAAGCCGCGACGCTTATCGGAAGAGCCTACGAAGGAAGGTTTTTCACCTTTTTATCGGACGGGTTTTCGCGTCTTCCGCAAGATATCGACTGCGCGCTTATCGCGGGGCTTGGCGGTGAAGAAACGTTAAGCATACTTGACGGCGCGCCTTCGCTTCCGCCTACGCTCGTGCTTCAACCTATGAAAAACGCCGACAAGGTGAGAAGAAAGCTCGTCTTGCTCGGCTACGGTATCGACAGAGATTTTACCTTTTTCGCTTCCGATAAGTATTACGACGTTATCCGCGCAAAACGCGGGCTGATATTCGACGGCTACACGGAAGACGAATACCGTTTCGGGCGGGATAATTTAAGAGAACGCTCAAACGACTTTTTAAGGTTTTTGCAAATGCGACTCAACGTTCTGAACGAAGCGTTGAAAAACGCGGGCGACCCCGTTCAGGTCGAAAAACTTAAACGCGAGCGCCTGAAAACGGAAGAATTATTATGAAGATAAACGACGTATACAAAATGCTCGACGACTACGCTCCGTTCGGGCTTTCCGATAAACTCGTGGCGGCGGAAGGCGGCTACGACAACAGCGGAATTATAAACTCGGTTGACGGCGATATTACCGGTATATTATTTGCGCTCGATCTATCCGTTCCCGCGGTGGAAAGGGCGAAAGCCGAAGGTTGCAATCTCATCGTCACGCACCACCCCGCCATCTATCACCCTATAAAGAAAATGGGCGGCGCGCTCAAAAAAGCCGTCGAAAACGGAATAGGCGTAATATCGTGTCATCTTAATCTCGACTGCGCCGAACGCGGCATAGACTACTGGTTTGCAAAAGGTCTCGGAGCAAAAAAGCAGGAGATACTTTTAAAACTTTCCGACCGCGAAGAAGGTTACGGAAGGTTGTTCTTTCTCGGCGAGAGTCTTGGCGATATACGCCGCCGCGCGGAAGAAACCTTCAACACGACCGTTCTTTGTTACGGACCCGAAAGCAAACATATAAACTCTGTCGCGAGCTTTTGCGGAGCGGGGCTTGGGGATAAGGAAGCCGAAACGGAGTGCGATCTTTTATGCTCGGCGGACGTCGATCACCACGTGATATTGAGCGCCGTAGAGCAGGGGAAAACGCTACTCGTGTTCACGCACTACGCTTGCGAAAATTACGGATTAAAGAAGTTATACGTTGCCTTTTCTACTTTTGAAGGCTACGACGAAAACGTGAAATTATATTACTTTGACGACGCGCGTCTGTTCTGATACGGCGCTCGGACGGAAAAGCAAAGGAGAATATTATGTATCAAAAATTACTCGAGTATCAGGAAGAAGACAGAAAGCTTAAAACCATCGAAGACGCTTACAAGACCAACGAAGACTACAAGAAGTATAACGTGGCCGTAAGGTTTTTAAAGACGGTCACCGAAACGAAAAACCAGATCGAAGACCGCGCGGCGTACCTTCTTTCCGAGCTTGAAGCGCTCAATAAAAAATACGACAGGCTCGCCGAAGACCAGACGGAATTCGACGAGATAGACGACGCGCAGGAAGAGTCCACCGTGACCTTTCTGAAGAAAAAATCGCAGGAGCTTTCCAAAGCTTTCGCCGATATCGAAAAAGAGATAGAAAAGCTCAACGGCGAAATGACCGAGCTCGTAGCTCAATACAAAAAACTTTCCGCCGAAACCAAGGCGATGAAGGAGCAATACGAAAAGAGCCGCGAAAGCGTTGAAGCTATCAGAAAGACGGGCGAAAGCGAAAAGGCGGTCATAACCAAAAAGCTCGAAGAAATCGCCAAACAGATCCCGCCCGAACTTATGGCGAAATACAACGCGGCGAGAAAGACGAGCAAGTTCCCGCTCGTGTACGTCGTCGACGCGGGCGACGTCAAGCACTGCGCGGCATGCGGAACGGAGTTTTCGACGCTTGAAACGGCAACGCTAAAAAAAGATAAATTCATCGAGTGCGAGAACTGCCGCAAACTTATCTTTTTGAAATAAAATTCTCTTACGTCAGGTAAAAATACTTGACAAGCGATAATAATAGTGTATAATATTCGGTGTAAAGTACGTGTGCTTTACACCTTTTATTTTGGCAGGCGGCGACAAACCCTTCGTTCGTTACCGCAGCGAGGTGCGCCGCGTGAAGGATATCAAATATTCGTATCTTTTCCAGATATACGGAAAACTTCTTACGGCTATTCAAGCCGAGATAACCGAAATGTACTATTCTTTCGACATGTCGCTTGCCGAGATCGCCGAGATAAAGGGCGTAACGCGGCAGTCGGTGTCGGACACGCTTAAAAAAGTTCGCGCCGAGCTCGACGAGTTCGAGCAAAAGCTCGGCATTCTCGAAAAGAGAACGGAAATAACTAAGTTCGCAAGGACTCTTTCGGACGAATTACGTTCGTCGCTTATGAAAATTGTGGAGAAATAATGGCTGTTTTCGCATCGTTGGGTGAAAAACTCAATCACGTTTTTTCAAAACTTACCAAGCGCGGCAAGCTTTCGGAACTCGAAATAAAGCAGGCGATGCGCGAGATACGCGTGGCTCTTTTGGAAGCCGACGTCAATCTTAAAGTCGCGAAAGAGTTTATCGAAGAAGTATCAAAAAAGGCGCTCGGGCAAGAGATTTTAAAGAGCCTTAACCCGACTCAACAAGTTATAAAGATAGTAAACGAAGAGCTTATCGCGCTTATGGGCAACTCGAACGCCAAGCTCGAAGTAGCCCCCAAGCCTCCGACGATAGTTATGATGTGCGGGCTTCAGGGCGCGGGCAAGACGACGTTTTGCGGAAAGCTTGCCAACTATCTCAAAAAACAGGGCAAAAAACCGCTTCTCGTCGCGTGCGATATTTATAGGCCTGCGGCAATCAAGCAGTTGCAGGTCGTGGGCGCTTCGATAGGCGCGGAAGTCTTTACCAAGGGCGAACAAAACCCCGTAAGGATAGCTCGCGAAGCCGTTGAATACGCAAAAAGCTACGGCTTCGATACGGTCATCATAGATACGGCGGGGCGGCTCGAAATAGACGACAGGCTCATGACAGAGCTTGAAAACATCAAGAGCGAAGTAGCTCCCACCGAGATACTTTTAACGGTCGATTCTATGACCGGTCAGGTCGCCACTCAGGTCGCCGAAGAATTCAACAGGCGTCTTGACGTGACCGGCGTTATCTTGACCAAGCTCGACGGCGATACCCGCGGCGGCGCGTGTCTTTCGATAAAGAAGGTTACGGGAAAACCCATCAAGTTCTGCGGCGTAGGCGAGAAGATGGGCGATATCGAGCCATTCTATCCCGACAGAATGGCAAACCGTATTCTCGGCATGGGCGACGTGCTTTCGCTGATAGAAAAAGCTCAGGAAGCAGTTTCCGAAGAGCAAGCCAAGAAGATGGAAAAGAAGATGCGCGAGAACTCCTTCGATCTCGACGACTATATCGAACAGATAGATATGGTCAAGAAGATGGGCGGAGCGAAAGGCGTTCTTTCGATGCTTCCCGGCATGAGCAAGATGAAGATAAACGAAGATGATATCGACGAATCGGCCATGTACCGCAATAAGGCGATAATCCTGTCGATGACGCCTGCGGAACGCAAAAACCCGTCTATGCTCAACTATTCGCGTAAGATGCGTATCGCCAAAGGCAGCGGCACTTCGCTTCAACAGATAAACAAGCTTTTGAAGGGCTTCGAGCAAAGCAAAGCCATGATAAAGCAAATGAAAAACGGAAAGAAATTCAAATTCTGATAAACGAGCGGCGTTTTTATGCCGCAGATATAAAAACGAAAAAAATAAAATGAAGCTGAAAGCTTCACGGAGGTAATAAAAATGGCAGTTAAAATGAGATTGACGAGAATGGGCGATAAAAAGTCTCCTTTTTATCGTATCGTAGTAGTTGATTCGAGAGTAGCAAGAGATGGAAAGTATATCGACAAAGTCGGTCATTACAATCCTATCGCTCAACCCGCAGAAGTAGTTATCGACGCCGAAAAGGCAAAAGACTGGCTCGCTAAAGGCGTTCAGCCGACCGAAACCGTTCGCGCGCTCCTTCTCAACCAGGGTATCATCGAAAAGAGCAACAAACTTTCTCCCGCCAAGACCAACCCCAAAAAGAAGAAAGACTGATTTTCAGGGGAGAGTTAAATGTTAGACCTTATCAAGTACATCGTTTTTGCCTTTGCCGAAAATAAGGACGAAGTCGAGTTTATCGAAGAAGATAACGGCGACTCCGTGACCGTTACCGTAGTTCTCAACGAAAGCGATATGGGTAAAGTTATCGGCCGTCAGGGCAAAATCGCAAAAGCCCTCAGGACTATCGTCAAATCCGCGTCTTTAAAGAGCGGTAAAAAATACAATATCGAAATAAAGGAAAGGGGAGAAATTGCATAATTTCTCCTTTTTATCGTAAAAAACGATCGAAAGCGCCGCCCGCGTTACCGCCCCGAAAAGGGCAACGATACGGGCGTTTTCGTCGGTCGTATCGAAACGGAAAGCTTATGAAGATTTTAATAGGTGTCGTCTTGCGCCCGCAAGGCATTAACGGAGAACTGAAAATTACCGACCTTACCGACGGTTTTGACGCGGTAAGGAATTTATCGTGCGTGTATATGGACGGTGAAGAATTCAAAGTTATGAAGATATCCGCGCGCGATAACTGTCTGTATTTGTGCCTGCGCGGGATATTCGACCGCAACACCGCCGAGCTTTACCGCGGCAAGGAAGTATTCTGCGACCGCGAAGAGATCGAAAAGGACGACGATTCTTATTTTATCGAAGACGTCATCGGCTGTGAACTCGTGCTTTCCAGCGGTAAAAAAATGGGCAAGATAAAGAACGTCTATACCTCGAACGTCGATATTTACGAAGTTGAAACGATCGAAGGCGACGCGTCTTTTCCGTTTTTGAAAAAGCTTTCGCCGATAGTCGATATCGAAAACAAGACGATAACGGTCGACGCCAAGGCGTTTACCGAAGTCGTTCTCTATAAGGAGAAAACCGATGCGGATTGATATTCTTACGCTTTTCCCCGAAATGTTCACGCCGCTCAAAGAGAGCATAATCGGGCGCGCGGTGGAAGCCGGCAAGGTTTCCGTTTTCGTGCACGACATACGCGACTATACGCTCGACAAGCATAAAAAATGCGACGATTACCCCTTCGGCGGCGGCGCGGGAATGCTTATGATGCCCCAGCCCATAGCTTCCGCGATAGAAGCTATCGACCCCGACCACGAAGCAAGACGCATTTACACATCGCCCAAAGGCAGAACGTTCTCTCAAAAACTCGTCCCCGAATACGTCGCTTATCCGAGAATACTTATTCTCTGCGGGCACTACGAAGGCGTAGACCAACGCGTTCTCGATATGTATATAGACGAAGAGCTGTCTATCGGCGACTACGTTTTGACGGGCGGCGAACTCCCCGCGATGGTCGTTACCGACGCCGTTTGCCGTTATCTCGACGGGGTTATAAGCAGCGATTCGCTTCTTTACGAAAGCTTTTCGGATAACCTTCTCGAATACCCGCAGTACACGCGCCCGAGAGAGTTCAAGGGCGTAAGCGTGCCCGACGTGCTCGTTTCGGGCAATCACGCCGAAGTCGATAAGTGGAGAAGAGAACAGGCGGAAATAATTACGAGAAAGCTCCGCCCCGACCTTTTGAAAGACGAAAAAGGAGATAAGTGATGCAGACCATACAGTGGTTCCCCGGGCATATGACCAAGGCGCTACGCATGATGGAAGAAAACGTCAAGCTGTGCGACGGGTTTGTCTACGTGCTCGACGCGCGCGCCCCTTTCGCGTGCTTCAACTATAAGCTCGAAAAGCTCTTTTCGTCAAAGCCGACGCTTTGTCTTTTAAATAAATCGGACACGGTGACGCAGTCGGATATATCGAAGATATCGGCTGTGTTAAGAGCAGAAAACAGGCGCGTTCTCGCTACGGTCGGAACTTCTCAAAAAGACGGAAAAGCCGTCTATAACGCGATTATCGACCTTTTTAAAGAAAAACTCGAACAAAAAAAAGCGAAGGGCATAAACAAGACTTTACGCATAATGGTCTGCGGTATCCCTAATACAGGAAAGTCGACGGTAATAAATTCGCTGTGCGGTAAAAAGCAGGCGGCGACCGGCGACAAGGCGGGCGTCACCAAGGGAAAACAATGGGTAAAGCTTTCGGATATCGAACTTCTCGATACCCCCGGTACCATGCCGCCGAGCTTCGATAATCAGGTTTACGCTCATCACCTTGCGTATATCGGCAGTATCAACGACGCGATACTCGATAAAGAGAGCCTTCTTCTCGACTTTATCGAAGAGCTTTCCGAAAAATTCCCGAACGCGCTCGCCGAAAGATACGGCGTTCCCGTAGGGCTTACCCCGATAGAAACTTACGAAGCAATATGCAGTTCGCGCGGGTTTATACTTCGCGGCGGCGAATACGATTACGAGCGCGGCGCTCTCGCCGTGTTCGACGATTTCAGAAAACAAAGGTTAGGTAAATTATGTCTGGAAACGTCACCGATAAACTGACGTACGAGCGTCAACTCCAAAGCGAAGGTTATAAACTTATAGCGGGTATGGACGAAGTGGGCAGGGGGCCTTTATGCGGGCCCGTAGTCTGCGCGGCGGTCATCATGCCGCTCGACGAAAGTTTACTTATCGACGGTATCGACGACAGCAAGAAGGTTTCCGAGAAGAAACGCCTTATTCTAAGCGAAAAAATCAAGGAAAGAGCGATAGCGTATTCTATTTGCGAAGTTTCGCCCGAAATTATCGACGAGATAAATATTCTCGAAGCGACCAAGCTTTGTATGCAAAACTGCATCAAAAACATTTCCGTTCGGCCCGACGCGCTTCTCGTTGACGCGGTAAAAGCCGATTTCGGCGTTTACACACGCTCGCTTATTAAGGGCGACGCGCTTTCCTATTCGATAGGCGCGGCTTCCATTCTCGCGAAGGTCTACCGTGATAAGCTTATGGAAGATTACGCGCTCGTCTACCCGCAGTACGGGTTTGAAAAACATAAGGGCTACGGCACTAAGGCGCATATCGAAGCGCTCAAAGCTTACGGACCTACGCCCATACACAGAAAAACTTTTATCAAAAACTTTGTAAAAGACTGATTTTTTGCCGATAAAACGGTTTTCGCTCGGATAGCGGAAACGCAAGGTCAAATTATGATAATATCTGTTGCATGCGCTTCGGGTATCGAAGCCGTAACGAAAAGAGAGCTTTTAAAGCTCGGTATAGAAAACGCGCCCGCGATCAACGGGCGTATAGACTTCGAAGGCGACTGGAAGACGGTCGCAGAGTGCAATATGCACCTTTCGACGGCGAGCAGAGTGTATATCAGGCTCGCGTCTTTTAAAGCTTCGAGCTTCGACGAGTTGTTTGACGCTACCGCCGCTATCAGGTGGGAAGATTACGTTTCCGATCGCGGAAAGCTTATGATCGACGTTAAGCTTCACGAAAGCAAGCTTCACGCGGTTACCGCAACGCGCGCCATCGTCAAAAAGGCTATCTCGTCAAGACTTACGCGCGTATACAAGACGGACAGGCTTTCCGAAAACGGCGAGCGTTACCGTATAGAAGTGTCGATTTTGCACGATAACGCGGTTATAGCCCTTGATACGTCGGGCGAGAGCCTTCATAAAAGAGGTTACCGCGTGCTCGTGGGCGAAGCGCAGATAAAGGAGAACGTCGCGTCTGCGCTCATCGATCTTTCAGTGTGGAACAAGGAAAGACCTTTCGCCGACCTTTTTTGCGGTACCGGCACTATCGCCATCGAAGCTGCGCTCAAAGCCAAAAACGTTCCGTCGGGAATAATGCGTAAGTTCGATTTTCTCGATTACCGGAAATTCGACCGCCGTATATGGGAAGAAGTGTACGCGCGCGCCGCGCAAGGTATAGATAACGATTGTCACGCGCAAATTTTTGCAAGCGATACCGACGAAAACCAACTGCGCCTTTGCAGGGAACACGCAAAACGCGCGGGTGTAGACGATATAATTACGATAGAAAAACGCGATATGGCTGACTTTAAAAGCGACTTAAAGCGCGGCGTAGTCATTTCCAACCCGCCTTACGGCGAGCGGATGCTCGAACGCGACGAGATAGAAAAACTGTATAAAAATCTCGGCAAAGTCGCCGTCAACAACCCGGACTGGTGTTTTTACACGCTTACCGACGTAACCGATTTCGAGCTTCTGTTCGGCAGACGCGCGGACAAAAAAAGAAAAATTTACAACGGTCGCATACAGTGTT
>CACXHH010000075.1 GCA_902767455.1 uncultured Eubacteriales bacterium | reverse complement strand
GATAGCGTTGATGTCTTTCATATAGCAAAGAGTAGGTATTTTGATGCCTGCGATTTTAGCGGCTTCGAGAATAGTCGTCCCCTCGGGAACGGTAACGGGAATATTGTTGATCTTAAGATTAATCATTTTATTGTCCTCCCCTTAACCTTTCTTTACGGCGCCGAACTTACAAGTGGAAATGCACGCACCGCATTTAACGCATTTTTCGCTGTCGATAGCCATAGACGCGAGTTTATGACCGGGAGCAGTGTAATCGGTTCTCGAAATAGCTTCGGCGGGGCACTTCTTGGCGCACATACCGCAACCGATACATTTTTCTTTGTCGATAGAATATTTCAAAAGCTTTTTGCAGACGCCTGCGGGGCAGGTTTTGTCTACGACGTGAGCTACGTACTCGTCCCTGAAGTATCTCAAAGTGGAAAGAACGGGGTTAGGAGCCGTCTGACCAAGACCGCAGAGAGAATTTGCTTTGATATAGTAGCAGAGTTCTTCCATTTTGTCGAGATCTTCGAGCGTTGCCGTGCCTTCGGTGACTTTGGTCAAAAGCTCCAACAATCTCTTGTTGCCGATACGGCAAGGAGTACATTTACCGCAAGATTCGTCAACGGTGAATTCAAGGAAGAATTTAGCTATGTCGACCATACAGTTATCTTCGTCCATAACTATAAGGCCGCCCGAGCCCATCATCGAGCCGATAGCGATAAGGTTATCGTAGTCGATGGGAACGTCGAGATGTTCAACGGGGATACAACCGCCGGAAGGACCGCCGGTTTGAGCCGCTTTGAACTTCTTGCCGCCCGGGATACCGCCGCCTATTTCGTAAACGACTTCGCGGAGCGTAGTTCCCATAGGAACTTCGACGAGCCCCGTGTTTACGATCTTTCCGCCGAGAGCGAATACCTTGGTGCCCTTGCTCTTTTCGGTACCGATGGAAGAGAACCATTCGGCGCCTTTTAATATGATCTGCGGAACGTTGGCGTAAGTTTCGACGTTATTCAGGATAGTCGGTTTGCCGAAAAGACCTTTGATGGCAGGGAAAGGAGGTCTGGGTCTGGGTTCGCCGCGCTTGCCTTCGATAGAAGTCATAAGAGCGGTTTCTTCGCCGCAGACGAAAGCGCCCGCGCCAAGACGGATTTCGAGATCGAAATCAAAGCCCGTGCCGAAAATGTTCTTGCCGAGCATTCCGTATTCCTTAGCCTGATTGATAGCTTTCTGAAGCCTTTGAACGGCGATAGGATATTCGGCTCTTATGTAAACGTAGCCTTGATTGGAACCGATAGCGTAAGCCGCGATAGCCATAGCCTCGATGACGACGTGCGGATCGCCTTCAAGAACGCTTCTGTCCATGAACGCGCCGGGGTCGCCTTCGTCGGCGTTGCAGCAGACGTATTTGACAGGACCTTCGCTTGCTTTTGCGAATTTCCATTTAAGACCGGTCGGGAAGCCCGCGCCGCCCCTGCCGCGAAGACCTGAGGCAAGGATAGTGTCGATAACGTCCTGCGGAGTCATCTGCGTAAGGACTTTGGCAAGAGCCTGATAACCGTCTCGTCCGATGTATTCTTCTATGTTTTCGGGATCGATAACGCCGCAGTTACGGAGAGCAAGACGGACTTGCTTTTTCATAAACTCGGTATCTTTTAAGGAGTCTACGACCGTACCGTCGTTTTCACGGTGCAAAAGCCTGTCAACGGGCTTTCCGCCGATAACGTGCGTTTCGATTATTTCGGTTACGTCTTCGGCTTTGACCGAATGATAGAACGTACCTTCGGGGTATACTACCATGATGGGGCCTTTGGCGCAAAGACCGAAGCAACCCGTCGTAATAACCTTAACTTCGTCGTTAAGATTACGTTCGGTAAGCTGTTTGTGGAGTTCTTCTACGATTTTGAAAGATTTGTTCGACGTACAACCGGTACCGCCGCATACTAATATATGAGTTCTGTACATATGAGCGTATTCTCCTATTAAAGACTTTCGTCAACGATAGCGGCAACTTCCGAAGTCGTAGCGTTTTCGTAATATTTTTCGCCTTTGCCGTTTACGACCTTGACGCCTTTTGCAAGGTTTGCGTCGAACATTGCAAGCGCGTTGTTGGAATATTTTTCGGCAACGGTTTCGATAAGGGCGTTGAGAAGAGCTTTCGCGTCCTTCGTGATACCGTTTTCGCCTATTCCGACGTAGAACATAGCGGTCGTATCGTTGGCGGGTTGACGGTTGATAAACTGTTTGTGCATCTTAGCTCTTAATGCGTTGAGTTCGTTTACGTTCATGATATCCTCCGTTAACCTTCAAGCTGTTTATACTTTTCGATAATGCCGGCGACCGATTTGGTCGTAAGATTACCGTATACTTCGCCGTTGATGGACATGACGGGCGCAAGACCGCAGCAGCCTATGCAGCGAGTGGCGTCGAGCGAAAACATCTTATCGGGAGTTACGCCGCCGCTTTCGATGCCGAGTTCTTTGACGAGTTCGTTGTAGATATCGCCGGAGCCTTTAACGTAGCAAGCCGTACCTAAGCAAACGCCTATCTGATACTTGCCCTTGGGCGTTAAAGAAAACTGAGCGTAGAACGTAGCAACGCCGTAAACTTCTGAAAGCGGAACGGATAATTCTTCGGCTATGATGATCATAACTTCTTTGGGAAGATATCCGTAGATGCCTTGAGCCTTTTGAAGAGCGGGCATAAGACCGCCGGGAACGTTTTTGAGTTCGGCGAGCTCGGCTCTCAACTGCTTTTCCTGTTCGGGAGTACCGTCAAACGGTATCACGATTTTTTGATTCATAGATCCTCCGTTGTCGAAAGCAAAGTTTTCGATAAATTTTTATCTTTGATATTTTATCAAAAACATTTCTTTAAGTCAATACAAAAAAGCGCGTTTTAAATTTTTTGTCGAATAATTTCGCCATAAATTTTTAAAAATCCATAATTCCGCTTGTCATGCGGGATAATTAAAGTTAAATATGAAATTTGTTTCATAAAATAACGATAAAAAATCGACCTTTTCACTCTCGTATAAAGAGCAATAAAGGTCGATTGATTTATTGATTTTTTTTCGATTTAAAAGCGTTCGACGAAGCCGTCGAGAGAAACAGTTTCAAGCGAGCCGTCTGACATCTTTTTGAGAGCGACTTCGCCTTTTTCGAGTTCGTTGTCGCCGATTGTGGCAACGTATTTCGCGCCTATCTTGTCGGAATATTTGAACTGAGCCTTGACGCTTCTTTCCATGTGGTCGATTTCGCATTTAACGCCTTTACGCCTTAACGCGGAAGAAAGAGCGAAAGCCTTTTCGTAAGCTTTTTCGCCCATCGTTGCAAAGTAAATATCGACGGAGTTTTCCTTGGGTATTTCGACGCCGGTAGCTTCCATTAACATAAGAACGCGTTCAAGCCCCATTCCGAATCCTACGCCCGGGGTATCGCCGCCGCCTAACTGACCGATAAGGTTATCGTATCTCCCGCCGCCGCAAACGGTGCCCTGAGAGCCGAGACTGTCCGTCACGAACTCGAATACGGTACGGGTGTAATAGTCGAGCCCGCGGACGATAAGCGGGTTTACGGTGTATTCGAGCCCCGCGGCGGTAAGAAGCTTTTTCAGCTTTTCAAAATGCTCGCGGCAATCGTCGCACAAGAAATCGGTTATCTTGGGCGCGTCCTTTACGGTTTCCTTACAGGTATCGACTTTACAGTCGAGAATTCTCAACGGGTTCTTTTCAAGTCTGGTAAGACACGTTTCGCAAAGTCTATCTTTTTTGTCGGCAAAAAACTCTCTCAAAGCCTTGTTGTACTCGGCTCGGCATTTAGGACAGCCCATGCTGTTTATATTGAGTTTTACTTTTAAATTCAAAGCCGTTAAAATGTCGTAGGCAAGCAAAATGACTTCCGCGTCGGTATCGGCGGACGAAGAGCCGTAAAACTCAACGCCGAACTGGTGGTGTTCGCGAAGCCTGCCCGCCTGCGGACGCTCGTATCTGAATACGGGCGTGATATAATACATTTTTAAAGGCATAGCGCTGTTTTTAAGCCCGTTTTCGATAAACGCTCTGGCAACGCCCGCCGTGCCTTCGGGTTTTAAAGTAATGCTCCTGTCGCCCTTATCGGTAAAGGTATACATTTCCTTGTTGACGATATCGGTCGTGTCGCCGACGCCGCGCAGGAAAAGTTCCGTGTGCTCGAAGGTCGGAGTGCGGATCTCTTTCGCGTTGTATTTATCGGCAACGTCGCGGACGACTTTTTCCACGTAGTGCCATTTATAAGACTCGTCGGGCAGAACGTCTTTCGTTCCTTTTGGGATATTGACCATTTTTTCACCTCGGTAAAATTTGCGGTTTCAAGCGTTATTCGGTATCAAAGAATAAACTTTTTGAGATTTCTGCGTTCTACGCCCTCGAAAAGATGCTCTTCGACGTACTTTTTGTCGATGGTAAGATCTATCATCGGGTGCGTGCCGTCGGCGTTGAAAGAGATATCTTCGAGAAGGTTTTCCATTATGGTATGAAGCCTTCTCGCGCCGATATCTTCCTGCGTGGCGTTCATCTCGACGCACATTTCGGCTATTTCTTCGATAGCGTCGTCGGCAAAAGACAGATTTATGTTGTCGACGGAAAGAAGCGTTGCGTATTGTTTGGTGATGGCGTTTTCCGGAACGGTGAGTATCTTCACGAAATCTTCTTTCGTAAGGCTCTGCAACTCGACGATTATGGGGAATCTTCCCTGAAGTTCGGGGATAAGGTCTTCCACGGCGGCGATATGGAAAGCGCCCGCCGCTATGAAAAGTATATAATCGGTCTTGACGGTGCCGTATTTGGTGACAACGGTCGAACCTTCGACGATGGGAAGAATATCTCTCTGAACGCCCTCTCTCGAAACGTCCGCGCCGCCCGTTTTCGACTTGCTCGCGATCTTGTCTATTTCGTCGATAAAGATTATGCCTTCCTGTTCGGCTCTGCGAACGCCTTCGGCAACGACGGCGTCTTCGTCTATAAGGCGCGCACCTTCTTCTTCGGCGTATATCTTTACGGCTTCCTTAACCGAAACGCGTTTTTTCTTTTTCTTTTTGGGCATTATCTCGCCGAAAATCGAACCGAGATTTATCTCGGTGCCGCTTCCCGGGACTATTTCCATGCTCTTGGGCGCGTCGACTATGTCTATATCGATAAGAGTGTTATCGTATTTGCCCGCTTCAAAATCGCTTTCGAGTTGCGTTCTGAAAACTTCTTCGGGAGTTTCGCCCTTTTCAAGACGCATTACGTCGTAAAGAGTTTTCAAAACCTTTCTCTTTGCCTGAGTTTCGGCGCGAACGGAAACGTCGCGCATCTTCTCTTCTCTGACAAAACGAACGGAACACTCGACGAGATCGCGTATCATAGATTCGCAATCTCTGCCGACGTAACCTACTTCAGTAAACTTCGTCGCTTCGACTTTGATAAACGGCGCGCGGACGAGCTTAGCAAGACGCCTTGCTATCTCCGTCTTACCTACGCCGGTGGGACCCTTCATTATAATATTTTTAGGCGTTATTTCGTCCTGAACTTCGACGGGAAGTTTGCTCCTTCTGTAACGGTTGCGAAGAGCCACCGAAACTTCTTTTTTCGCCTTTTCCTGACCGATGATATATTTATCGAGTTCGGCTACTATCTGTCTTGGGGAAAGATAATTCATATTAGTCCTCCTTTACAGTTTCGACGCGGATATTGTCGTTTGTGAAAACGCATATCTGACTTGCTATTTTCAAAGCTTTTTCGGCTATCTGATCGGCGGTATAATCTGTTTCCTGCGCGAGAGCGCGCGCCGCGGCAAGAGCGTAGTTTCCGCCGCTGCCGATGGCGCAGATACCGTCGTCTGGCTCGATAACTTCGCCCGAGCCGGAAACTATGACCATAGTATCTTTATCGGCGGTTATCATCATGGCTTCGAGCCTTCTGCCGACTTTGTCGTTTCTCCAAAGCTCGGCAAGCTCCACGGCGCTCCTTAAAAGGTTGCCCGAGAACTTGTTGAGCATACCCTCGAATCTTTCGCATAGCGTGAACGCGTCGGAAACAGAACCCGCGAAACCGAGAATTACTTTGCCGTTGTAGATGCGCCTTACTTTCTGCGCGTTGTTCTTAAAGACGATACTTTCGCCCATAGTGACCTGACCGTCACCCGCGATAGCCGTCACTCCGTTTTTCTTTACGGCACAAATGGTCGTGCCTTTGAATTCAATACTCATTTATTATCTCCGTTATTTCTTTGATTTTTGCAAGCGACCTTTCGCCCATAAGCTTCTTTTTAAGCTTTTTATCCCTTGTTTCGGCAACAGGTCGTAATATTCCGTAATTTGCGTTCATAGGCTGAAAATCGGAATTTTCTCTCGAACAGTATTCGCCGAGTGCGCCTATGACGGTAGCGTCGGTAAATTCAACCGGCGGCAAGTTTTTGAGCTTTCTGTCAAGCGATATTGCGGCGACGAGCCCAGAGCCTATCGACTCGACGTATCCTTCGACGCCCGTTATCTGCCCCGCAAAGTAACAAAGCGGGTGCGCTTTGACGGAAAAATCTTTATCCAAAACGGCGGGACCGTAGATATACGTGTTTCTGTGCATAACGCCGTATCTTAAAAATTCGGCGTTTTTCAGTGCGGGGAACATCGAGAAAACCCGTTTTTGTTCGCCCCACGTCAGATTTGTCTGGAATCCGACTATATTGTACATCGTTCCGCTTTCGTTTTCTTTTCTGAGCTGCATGCACGCGAAAGGCCATCTGCCGGTTCTCGGATCGGTCAGCCCCGCGGGTTTGAGCGGTCCGAAACGCAGAGTGTCGAAGCCACGTTCAGCCATAATTTCTACGGGCATACAGCCTTCGAACACTTTGACGTCCTTTTCAAATTCGTGCTTCTCGGCGCGTTTAGCCGTGGTAAGAGCTTCGTAAAACGCCTTGTAACCTTCTTTATCGATAGGGCAGTTTACGTAGTCGCCGCTACCCGCTTCGCCGTATCTGTCGCAGATAAAGGCTTCGGAAAAGTCAATGCTGTCGCCGGAAACGATAGGGGCTTCGGCGTCGTAAAAATACAGCCCGTCCGAAAAATTTTCGCGGATAAACTCACTCAACGCAGGCGTCGTCAAAGGTCCCGTCGCGATTATCGTCGGCTCCGAAAAATCTATCCGCGAAATTTCACGGCAGATAAATTGCACGTTATCAAAGCTTTTTAAGCCTTGCGTGATTTTTTCGGCGAAAAGCTCTCTGTCGACGGCAAGCGCGTTGCCCGCGGGAACTTTCGTTTCAAGAGCTACTCTTAAAACGAAGGAGCCGAGCTGTAAGAGTTCTTCCTTCAACAGCCCGCAGGCGTTGCCGTAAACGTCGCTCGATTTAAGCGAGTTCGAGCAGACGAGTTCGCCGTAATTTTTATTACAATGAGCGGGCGTAAAATTGTCGGGCTTGATGTCGTAAAGCCGTACTTCGTAACCCTTTTTGGCAAGGTAGTAACAGGCTTCGCTGCCGGCAAGTCCGCCGCCTATGATATTTATAACCATAGTAAAATTATTGTTTTTTCGTGGATTTTTCCGCCTTTGCGGGCTTTAAGACGTAACCGCATTCCTTATCGGAACACTTCTTGGTCTTTCCGTCTTTGGCAAGAACGAGATACTTACCGCAATCGGGGCAATATTCGTCGAGCGGCATATCCCAGCTCATAAACTTACACGTCGGGTAGTTGGAACAGCCGTAGAACTGTTTGCCCGTCTTTGAAGTCATCTTCTGCGTAGGTTTATGGCAGATGGGGCAAACGCCCGCCTTTTCGGTAAGGCTCTTGGTGTTTTTACAGTTTTCACACTGCATATATTTTCCGAATTTACCCTGTTTCAAAACCATCACGCCGCCGCACTTTTCGCATTTTTCGGTCGTCTTTTCTTCGTTGATAGCCTTGATGTTGGAACACTTCGGGTAGTTCGGGCAGGCAAGGAATTTGCCGTATTTGCCCATTTTATAGATCATTTTCGCGCCGCACTTTTCGCAAACGACGTCAGATTCTTCAACGTTTTCCGACTTTATGTTCGAGCACTGCGGATAGTTCGAGCAGGCAAGGAAAGTTCCGTACCTTCCGTTTTTGCGTACCATCGGGGCGCCGCACTTTTCGCAGACGACGTCGGTAACTTCGTCGCCGTCGGTAGAAGCTTTGACGAGCTGTTCGGCAAACGGCGGATAAAACTCGGCTATGAGTTTGTGCCAGTCCTTTCCGCCGTTCTCGATATCGTCGAGCTTATCTTCCATATTAGCCGTGAAGGAAACGTCCATAATATCGGCGAAGTATTTGACGAGAACGTCGGTCATGGCGAAAGCTATTTCGGTAGGAATAATATATCTGCCTTCCTTTACGGTATATTTACGCTTTGTGAGAACGGAAATTATCGTGGAATACGTCGAAGGTCTGCCGATGCCTTTGTCTTCCATCGCCTTAACGAGCGTTGCGTCGGTAAAGCGAACGGGAGGTTTGGTGAACTTCTGCTCCTTGTTGAAGCTCAAAGCCGTCAGAACTTCGCCCTTTTCGAGCGCGGGAAGCGTGCTTTCGACGACTTCGTCCTCGTCGGCGGGCTTGATATAATCGTCGTAAACGGCGGTAAAACCTTTGAATTTAGGCGTTCTGCCGCTCGCCTTGAAAACGTAATCGCCGTTGGAAACGGAAACGCTTACGGTGTCGTATTCGGCGTCAGCCATCTGCGACGCGACGAATCTGTCGTAAATGAGTTTATAAACGCCGAACTGCTTCTTGTCGAGAAGCTTTTTGGCAAGCGCGGGCGTAAGCGACAAGTCGATAGGTCTGATCGCTTCGTGCGCGTCCTGCGCAGACTTCTTCGAGCGATAGACGTTGGGCTTTTCGGGAACGTATTCGGGACCGAATTTCTCATTGATGAAGCGCAGACACTCGGCTTGAGCTTCCTTGGAAACGCGTACCGAGTCCGTTCTTATATACGTTACGAAAGCCCTGTGGCCTTCGGGGGTGTCCACGCCTTCGTAAAGATACTGCGCGATGGACATTACCTGCGGAGAAGAAAGCCCGAGCTTGTTTGAAGCGTCCTGTTGGAGCGTACTGGTGGTAAACGGCGGCAAAGCGTGCGTTTTTACGGTCGTTTTCTTGACTTCCGACACGACGTTAGAACCGTTTTTAAGGTCGTCTAAGACCTTTTCGGCTTCGGCGGCGTCGGAAGGTTTGTATTTTTTGTTCTTCTTCTCTACGAGAAGGGCTTTGAACTTTTGCTTGCCTTCGGCGAATTCGCCGTAAAGATTCCAGTATTCCTTCGGAACGAAAGCCTTTATCTCTCTTTCCTTGTCGACGATTATTCTGAGAGCTACGGATTGAACTCTGCCCGCCGAAAGACCTTCTTTGATCTTCTTACACAAAAACGGGCTTAATTTATAGCCGACGAGCCTGTCGAGAACTCGGCGCGCCTGCTGCGAATCGACGAGATTATAATTGATATCGCGCGGGTGCGCGAGCGCGTTTCTTACGGCGCGTTCGCTTATTTCGTTGAATTCTATTCTTCTCGAACGGCCTTTTAAATCGAGAACTTCCTGCAAGTGCCACGAGATCGCTTCCCCTTCCCTGTCCGGGTCGGTCGCGAGATATATCTTTTCGGCTTTACGGCTGAGATCGGAAAGCTTTTTGATAGTATCTTTCTTGTTTGGCGTAATGACGTAGTTAGGCTCGAAGTTACCCGCCACGTTTACGCCGAGTCTTTTTTCGGGCAGGTCGCGAACGTGCCCGCCGCTCGCTTCCACTTTGTACTCGCCGCCGAGATATTTTTCTATCGTTTTCGCCTTTGACGGCGACTCAACAATGATCAGTTTCATATAAATGATAACTCCCGTAATAATTTTATGTATGAGTTTTGCGCTTCTTACGACTAAATACGTTTAAAGGTAAAAAGCGGCGTTTTCACAGTTTTAAATAGCCTTATAATTATTGCCCGCGTCCTTTGCGATATACCCTTGAAGCTCGAGTGACGTTAAAACGGGCGCAAGCTCGAAGGACTTCATTGAAAGTTCTTTCAGAATAATATCGGCGTTGTCAACGCCTTCTTTTATGAGTTCGTAAACTCTTTTTTCCGTTTCGTCCGTAAGTTCGGGTTTACCCTTTTCGGAATTGAGCCCGAGAAAGCTTAAAATATCGTTCACGTCGTCGCAAAGCGCCGCGCCGCTCGTTTTGATGAGCGAATTGCAAAGCTGACCGTACGTCGCCTTCGGCGGATAAGGAAAAGCGAAAACTTCCTTTCCCTGGTCGAGTGCGAAAGCTGCCGTGTGCCTTGCGCCGCCGTCGTATTTGCCGCTCGTAATCAAAACGCCTTTCCCGAGTGCGGCTATGAGCCTGTTACGCATAGGAAACAGCCACGGCTTAACTTCGTAATCGGGCGGTTGCTCGGAAATCACGAGCGCGTCTTTTTCGACGCTTTCGATAAGACGCTTGTTGTATTCGGGATAAACCTTGTTTATTCCGCCGGCAAGTATCGAAACGACTTTCCCCGTAGGAAGAGCGCCCTTTATAGCCGCGGTATCGCCGCCGCCTGCGCTTCCCGTAACGACGCACGCGCCCGCTTCGGCAAGAGCCGAGGCGTATTCGGTCGTAATCGCGGAGATATCCGTCGGGCTCTTTCTCGAACCGACTATAGAAAACTTATGCTCTTCGTACAGCAAATTTACGTTTCCGTTACAGTAAACGCATATCGGCGGAAGATAACAGTTCTCAAATTCGTCGGGATAGCCTTCGGAATAACAGGTTATCGCCTTCGTCGCGCGCTTTTCGAGCTTTTCGACGACGTAATCGGTATAATCCTTACCGAAAGCGTTTGCGACGGTGCGGGCTTTCGAGTCGTCAAGCACGTCGAAAACGACGTCCGTCGCGCCGTTTAAAAGATCGGAAGGTCTTTTCACGGCTTCGAGAATTTTCATTTTATGCTTGTACTCGAGCCCGAGAATACTATCGAGCGCGATAACGGCAAGTTCGTCGGCTGTATACTTCATATCTGACGTAATTTTAAAGGTTTTCTATCCCGATGCTTCGGTAGCCGATGGCTTCGAGAAGATGCTTTTTCTCGATATTTTCCGAATAATCAAGGTCTGCGATAGTTCTTGCGACTTTAAGTATCCTGCTTCTGCCGCGCGCCGACATTCCGAGCGCGATAAACGATTTTTTAAGCAGTTCGTCGTTATCTTTTGAAAGTTTGCAGTATTTGAGCAAGTGTTTCTCGCTCATCTGCGAGTTGCAGGTGATACCGTCGTCCTTGAAGCGTTCGCGCTGTATCTTGCGCGCGTTGTTCACGCGCCTTCTGACGGCGGCTGAACTTTCTTCTTCGGAAGAAGATACGAGTTGGTCGTACTCTACGTTGTCGACGTGTATCTGAATATCTATCCTGTCGAGAAGCGGTCCCGAGATCTTCGCGCGGTACTTTCGTATCTGCGAATCTGTACATTTACATTCGAGCGTTTTGCTGCCGAAGTTTCCGCAAGGACACGGATTCATGCTCGCAACGAGCATAAAATCGGCGGGGTATCTTACGTTGCCCTTAGCCCTTGAAACGGTCACGACGCCGTCTTCAAGCGGTTGACGAAGGCTTTCGAGCGTCTGGCGGGTGTATTCGGGCATTTCGTCAAGATAGAGAACTCCGTTGTGCGCAAGACTTATAAGCCCCGGCTTTACGTTCTGCCCGCCGCCGATAAGCGCGATATTCGTCGCGGTGTGGTGCGGAGTGACGAACGGACGGCGCCTTACCACGCCTTCGTTTTTGTCGAGCGCGCCGTAAACGGAGTGGATAGCCGTAGTTTCGAGCGCTTCGTCAAAGGTCATGTCGGGAATTATAGACGGAATACACTTTGCGAGCATGGTCTTTCCCGAGCCGGGAGAGCCGACCATTATAAGGTTATGTCCGCCGCTTACGGCAACTTCGAGAGCGCGCTTTGCGGTGTACTGACCTTTTACGTATTTCATATCGTTCGGGTAGTCGGCTTCCGCCTGCGAATAATATTCCGTAAAGGGATAAGGCTCTATCTCTTCGCCCGAAAGATAACCGATAACTTGCTTCAAGGTTTCGACAGGGATTATTTCTATCCCCTTGACGAGCGAAGCTTCCTTTGCGTTTTCCGCGGGGAGAATAACGCGCTTGAAGCCTTCCTTCATCGCAAAAAGCGTAACGGGCAGGATACCCGCGAGCGGACGAAGCCGCCCTTCGAGTGAAAGTTCGCCCACGATAACGGTGCCGCCAACGTCGCGAACGAGTTTGCCGTCTATCGCTTTAAGTATGGCGACGGCGATGGCAAGATCGAGATATGCGCCTTCCTTTTTCACGTCGGCGGGAGCGAGATTGACGGTTATCGACGTATAGGGAAAGCTCCCGGAAGTGTTCTTTATCGCCGAACGGACGCGATCTTTCGATTCTTTTACCGCGGCGTCGGGAAGCCCTACTATATCGAATTTTTCTTCGCCTTTCGATATATCGGCTTCGACTTCAACGAGTATGCCTTCAAGTCCGCACAGTACGACGCTTTTAGATTTAGAAACCATAGTTGCTCCGTTTTATCTTCCGAGTATTTTCCTTTTTTCATTATAATAGCAAAAAAAAGATTTGTAAACAAAATTTTTCACGTTTCATTAAATATTATATAAATATTGTCGCGAGAAATCGACACCTTTTGCTTTTTGTGTGTAAAATCTTTACGTCGCCACTTTGTCTTACGAATAATTCGGGCCGTCTTACACAAATTACGTTTATATGAGTATTATATTTTTCAGAGCGGCGGTACTGCTCGTTACGTTGATAATCGTTATGCGGCTTATGGGTAAACGGCAGATAGGAGAAATGCAGCCTTTCGAGTTTATCATAACACTGCTTATAGCCGAGCTTGCGTGTATACCTATGTCGGACGTTTCAATTCCGCTCATATACGGCGTGGTGTCCGTGCTTGCCGTGTTCATAATGCACCAACTGCTGACGCTTCTGAGCATGAAAAGCGATCTTGTCCGTCACGCCGCGTGCGGAAAGCCGTCGGTCGTCATCAACAAGAACGGAGTGGATATCGCCGAGCTCAAACGCAACAACATGGGAGTTGACGACCTTATCGAGTCGCTTCGCGGAACAGGCAATTATTCGCTCGATTCGGTGTATTACGCGATATACGAGTCAAACGGAAAACTTACCGTTTTGAAGGATGAAGAAAAAGAAAATAAATACCTTCCGCTGCTTCTCGTAGAAGAAGGAAAGTTGAAGAAAAACAACTTTGAATTAAGCGGACTTAACGACGGATTTTTAAAAGAAGTAATGGCTAAAAACGGGGTAAAAACGCTGAAACAGATAGACGTTATGACCGTTGACGGCACGGGCAAAGTGTATTTTCAGAAGGCAAAAGAGAAGTTCACGACTTTCAAAACAGAGCTTCCGGGTGAAATATCGTGGTAAAAACACTCGTTTCGATCATAGTTGCGGCGCTCGTCATCGTCGGCGGCGGTATAGCCGAAAACGCCTATCTGAGCGCGACTTTCGACGGTTTGACCGACGTTTACGAAGAGATATACCATAGTTCGGAACAAGAAAAATGTACGGTCGGACAGGCGGAAAGCGCGAAGAAAGCATGGTTCGACAAAAAGAAAACGCTTCACGCGCTTATTCCGCATACGGAAATAAAAGAAGTCGATTTATGGGTATACGAGCTTACCGAGTACGTCAGACAAGGCAATTTCAAGGAAGCTTCGGCAAAGGCGTACGTTATTCTCGAGCTGTTCGACAAGATACCGAAAACCTTTTCGATAAGCCTTGAAAATCTGTTGTAAAATAAATAAACGCGCCGCGTGACGGGATAGTCAAACGACGCGTTTTAATTTTATTCTTTTTCTTTATCGAAAATGCGTTTAAGGAACTGCCCGGTGTAGCTTTCCTTAACCTTCGCGACTTCTTCGGGCGTACCGTAGCAAAGCACTTCGCCGCCGCGGTCGCCGCCTTCTTTTCCGAGATCGATTATATAGTCGGCACACTTGATTACGTCGAGATTATGCTCGATTATGATTATGCTGTTGCCGCCGTCGCGAAGTCGGAAAAGTATGTCGATAAGCTTCTGAACGTCGTAGGTGTGAAGCCCCGTCGTCGGCTCGTCGAAGATATAGAGAGTCTTTCCCGTAGCGCGTTTTGAAAGCTCGGTCGCGAGTTTGACTCGCTGGGCTTCGCCGCCCGAAAGAGTGGTCGCGGGCTGACCGAGTTTGATATACCCCAGCCCCACGTCTTTGAGCGACTTGATCTTATTGTAAATACGCGGGATGTTTTCAAAGAAGTCAACGGCTTCGTCGACTGTCATATCAAGACAATCGCTTATCGATTTACCCTTGTATTTCACCTGTAAAGTTTCCCTGTTGTAGCGTTTGCCTTTACATACTTCGCACGGAACGAATACGTCGGGCAAGAAGTTCATAGGTATTTTGATTATGCCGTCGCCAAAGCAGTGTTCGCATCTGCCGCCCGAAACGTTGAACGAAAATCTCCCCGCCGTATAGCCGCGTTCTTTCGCGTCGGTAGTAGCGGCGTAAAGCTCGCGTATGAAATTGAATACGCCCGTGTAAGTGGCGGGGTTGCTTCTCGGCGTTCTCCCTATCGGGCTTTGGTCGATATTGATGACTTTATCGAAATATTCTACGCCCGTAATTTTGTCGCAACCGTCGAAAACTTCGGAATTATGGTTGAGTTTTGCGTCTATCGACGGATAGAGCGTTTCGTTTACGAGCGAGCTTTTTCCGCTCCCCGAAACGCCGGTTATCGCGCAGATAACGCCTATCGGGATATTGACGTCGATATGCTTTAAGTTGTTTTTATGCGCGCCGAAAACAGATAAAAACCTCCCGTCGGACTTTTTACGAGCGGCGGGAACTTCTATTTTTCTTCTTCCCGCAAGGTAGTCGCCCGTTATGGATTTCTTGCATTTTGCGACGGTTTCGGGCGTTCCGCTGACGACGACTTCGCCGCCGTGCACGCCCGCCGCGGGGCCTATATCGACTACGAAATCGGCGGATTTTATCGTATCTTCGTCGTGTTCTACGACTATAAGAGTGTTGCCTATATCGCGAAGGTGTTTGAGCGTATCTATAAGTTTTTCGTTATCCCGTTGATGAAGCCCTATGCTCGGCTCGTCAAGAATATAAAGTACGCCCGTAAGCCCGCTGCCTATTTGAGTAGCAAGCCTGATTCTTTGCGACTCACCGCCCGAAAGCGTCGCCGCCGAACGCGAGAGAGTAAGATAGTCAAGACCGACGTTTATAAGGAAGCCTATTCTCGCCTTTATCTCTTTAAGAATAGGCGCGGCTATTATTTCCTGCGTGGGTGTGAGCGTAAGGCTGTTTACGACGCTAAGTATCTTTTCGACGGAAAGCTCGGATAGCTCTGCGATATTGTAGCCCGCAACGGTCACGGAAAGAGCGCTTTTGTTGTAGCGTTTGCCGTGGCACGCGTCGCACGGAACGGTGACCATATAGCGTTCGAGTTCGGCTTTGGTGTAATCGCTCGTCGTTTCGCGGTATCTGCGTTCAAGGTTGGGGATAACACCTTCAAACGAAGTGTAAAACTTGCTCTGGAAGGTCTTGGTCGAGTAGTCCATCTCAATCTTTTCGCCGTCGTTGCCGTAAAGAAGTATCTTTATTATCTCTTTCGGCAGATCCTTTACGGGCGTATCGAGCGAAAAACCGTAATATTTCGACAGCGCGCGGAATCGCATCTGCGTCATCTTGCCTATGTCGAGATTCCAGCCCGAAACGGTCATCGCCCCTTCGTTGAGCGACTTGTTCCAGTCTTTAACGACCTTATCGACGTCGAAAGATTCCTTGAAGCCGAGCCCCGTGCACTCGGGGCAAGCGCCGTAAGGAGCGTTGAACGAAAACAACCTCGGCTCGATCTCTTCGATACTCGTTCCGCAATCGGGGCACGCGTATTTGGTCGAATAGAGAACTTGTTTTCCGTCGCTTTCGATGACGACTACGCCTTCCGCAAGCTTGACCGCCGTTTCGATACTTTCCGTAAGCCTTTTCTGAATGGTCGGTTTGATGACGAGCCTGTCGACGACTACGCTTATATTGTGTTTGATATTCTTTTCGAGTTTTATATCTTCGTTAAGATCGTAGACGATACCGTCTATTTCGACGCGTACGAAGCCGCTTCGCCTGTACGAATCGAGTTCTTTCTGATATTCGCCCTTTCTGCCGCGAACTACGGGAGCGTTGACGAAGATCTTACTGCCTTCGGGCATAGCCATAACGCGGTCGACTATCTGATCGACCGTCTGGCGGGATATTTCTTTACCGCAATTAGGACAGTGCGGAACGCCTATACGGGCGTATAAAAGCCTGAAATAATCGTGTATTTCGGTTACCGTCCCGACTGTAGAACGCGGATTTTTGGAAGTCGTTTTCTGATCTATCGCGATCGCGGGAGAAAGCCCTTCTATCTTCTCGACGTCGGGCTTCGACATCTGCCCTAAAAACATACGCGCGTAGCTTGAAAGACTTTCGATATACCTTCTCTGCCCTTCGGCGAAAATAGTATCGAAAGCGAGCGTCGATTTACCGCTTCCCGAAAGCCCCGAAAACACTACGAGCTTATCTCTCGGTATAGTCACGTCGACGTTTTTCAGGTTGTTTTCCTTTGCGCCTTTTATCGTAATATAATTCTGCATATTTTCAATAAGTCCGCCGCTTTTTAGCGGTGTCGGATATAATTTATCTCGGAAGTTTTTTCTTTAACGCGGCGATTGCGTCCCTTATCTCGATACACTTTTCGTATTCCATCTGCGACGAAAAATACTTCAACAATCCTTTGAGTTTTTCAATCTCCGCGGGGATATCCTTAACGTTGATATTCTTGGTGACGTCCGCCTTCTTGGTTATTTCGAGATTGTCGCGGACTTCCTTGTATACCGTTTTCGGCGTAATGCCGTGTTGAGCGTTGTATTCCGACTGTATCTCGCGCCTTCTCGAAGTTTCGTCGAGCGCGCGGCGCATACTGCCCGTGATAACGTCGGCGTACATAATAACGCGGCCTTCGCTGTTTCTCGCCGTTCTGCCTATCGTCTGTATAAGCGCCGTATCGCTTCGCAAAAAGCCTTCTTTGTCGGCGTCGAGTATGGCTACGAGTTTGACTTCGGGAAGGTCAAGCCCTTCTCTTAAAAGGTTGATACCTACGAGAACGTCGATATCGCCGCGGCGAAGCTCGTTTATGATGTCGATACGTTCGAGCGTGTCGATATCGCTGTGCATATAGCGGACTTTGAGTTTTTGCTCGGTGAAATATTCGGTAAGGCTTTCAGCCATTTTTTTCGTGAGCGTCGTGACGAGTATCCTTCCGCCGCTCGCGATAACGCGAAGTATTTCGGCGTGAAGGTCGTCTATCTGACCTTTTGTCTTTCTGACTTCTACGGGCGGGTCGAGAAGCCCCGTAGGTCTTATAAGCTGTTCGACGGTGTTGTCCGAAAGCTTTAATTCGTAATCGTTCGGCGTTGCCGAAATACAAACTATCTGCTTGATTTTGTCGTTGAATTCATCAAATTTGAGCGGCCTGTTGTCGTAAGCCGACTGCAAACGGAAACCGTAGCCGACGAGATTGTCCTTTCTTGCGCGGTCGCCGTTGTACATTGCGCGCAGCTGCGGCAAGGTCATGTGGCTTTCGTCGACGAAGATAATAAAATCGTCGGGGAAGTAGTCGAGAAGCGTGAACGGCGGCTCGCCTACCGATCTTCCGTCAAAGTAACGGCTGTAGTTTTCAATGCCGCTGCAATAGCCTATCTCGCGGATCATCTCCACGTCGTAGCTCGTGCGCTGGCGAAGGCGTTGCGCTTCGAGCGGTTTTCCAGCTTCGTTTAAAGCCGCAACTTCAATTTCCATATCGGATAAAATGCGTTTTAGTGCGCCTTCGAGCTTGTCCGAACCGACGGCGTAATGGCTCGCGGGGAATATCGCCACGTGTTTGAGTTCGTTCAAAACTCTGCCCGTCACGAAATCGGTTTCGCAGATGCGGTCTATCTCGTCGCCGAAAAACTCGACTCTTACGAGCGTATTCGTATAAGACGCGGGAAATATCTCAACGCAGTCGCCCCGCACGCGGAAATTCGAGCGGTCGAAATCGACTTCCGAACGCTTGTATTGAATAGCAACCAGCCTTCTTAAGAGCTCGTCTATCGTCATTTCGTCGCCGGGACGAAGCGAAATGGAAAGGCTGAAATATTCTTCGGGAGCGCCGAGCCCGTAAATACACGATACCGAAGCGACGACTATAACGTCGCGCCGCTCGGCAAGCGAGCACGTCGCGCTGTGGCGGAGCTTATCTATCTCGCTGTTGACGGACAAGTCCTTTTCAATATAAGTATCGGTCGCGGGAAGATAAGATTCGGGCTGATAGTAGTCGTAATACGACACGAAATATTCCACGCGATTATGCGGAAAAAACGTGCGGAACTCACTGCAGAGCTGCGCGGCGAGAGTTTTATTGTGAGCGATGACGAGAGTAGGTCTGTTCACGTTTTTTATGACGTTAGCCATAGTAAACGTTTTACCGCTTCCGGTAACGCCGACGAGCACTTGCGTACGAAAACCGTCGAGTATACCTTCCGTCAACGAGCGAATAGCTTGCGGCTGGTCGCCCGTGGGCTCAAATTTACTTTCAAGAACGAACTTATCCATAGTTTACCGTGATATTTTAGCACAAATGTTTGAAAATGAAAACTTATTTTCGGCACCTTTTTATAAATTCCGCAAAATTAGTTAAAAAAGCGGCGGCAAGATCGTTTGCAAAGAATAATTATCGACAAAAGAAGGGAAAAATATTATGCGGAAGCAAACAAAAACCGACTTGTCGTGAAACAAATCGGCGCCGCTCAAAGCGAAAAATAAAAATATTTGTTGATGAAAATAGTTACGGCAAAGATGAAGATAAGGCTTAATAGGGCGCCCGTTATCGAAAGCGCTCTCGCCCAAACGAGCGTTGAGCTTTTATACTTTTTAAGCCCCGCCGCCGAGCGTACGAAAGCAATAACCGAAAAAACTATCCCAAGCCCGTAAAAAAGCGAGAAGAACAGCCCTAAAAGCGCGAAAACGAGCGAGGTTTTAACGTAGCGTTCGCGAGCATGAAGGATAAGTTCACGCGCGTATTCGTTTCTTTTTTCGTCGTTTGCGTAATACGTCCTGACGTGCTCGTTACTATCTTCGCCGTAAAAACCGTAACGCCCGTTAAAGTCTTTATTTTCAACGCCGTTTTCGGGCGCAGTATGTCCGTCGCTTGAACAAGCGCCGTCGAAAAACGGCTCGCGATTTTCAGTTTCGCCGTTCGTATCGCCTTCGCCGCTAAGACGTTCGTTTTTTTCGTCGTCAGTCATTGAAAACACCGCCGTACAGTTTTTTACTTTGACAGTATAACACAGTTTGAAAGATTTATCAAATACTTTTGAATTTTTTGCAAAATACTTCTGAAAATTTCTTGACAATTCTAAAAAATCATTGTATTATATAAAGGCTCACGGCGAAAACCGTGACAACTTAATAT
Organism: uncultured Eubacteriales bacterium; assembly: GCA_902767455.1. Classification (GTDB taxonomy): domain Bacteria; phylum Bacillota; class Clostridia; order Christensenellales; family Borkfalkiaceae; genus UBA4636. Next base: position 711 of record CACXHH010000075.1, on the reverse strand, counting down.
TCGTCGGGGTGGCGGAATAGGCAGACGCGTACGTTTGAGGGGCGTATGGTAAACCCGTGTGAGTTCAAGTCTCATCCTCGACACCATAAAAGAAAACCTGATTTGTCCACCAAATCGGGTTTTTTTAATGATGTGTTCCGCTAACGCGAAACGTGATGCGCGCTTCGCACGTGATTTTGCCTTCGGCGCATGAAAGCGGAATACGCTTTTTTGGAAGGTATTAACCTGAATCAGGGCGTTTTCATATAATAATAGACGAGAAATGGATCAAAAAGATATTCAGAACGAAAAACAAATAAAAATGACGACGAAACCCGTCGAAAAGCTCGTTTTAAAGCTTGCTTTGCCCACCATAATAAGCATGCTCGTTACGACTTTTTACAACATGGCGGACACTTTTTTCGTCGGTAAGCTCGAAAACACGAGCGCTACGGGCGCGGTCGGCGTAGTGTTTTCGCTTATGGCGGTTATACAAGCCGTCGGGTTTTACTTCGGGCACGGTTCGGGCAACTATATTTCGAGAAAGCTCGGCGCGGGTGAGTTCGAGGAAGCCGAAACTATGGCGTCCTGCGGGTTTATATGGGCAATTATCGGCGGCGCGACGATCACGCTTTTCGGGCTTATCTTTATAAATCCGCTCGCGTACCTTCTCGGCTCTACCGAAACCATACTCCCCTACTCGACGAAATATATGCGGATAATACTTATAGG
>CACXHH010000074.1 GCA_902767455.1 uncultured Eubacteriales bacterium | reverse complement strand
TATTGTCTGTTATACTTCTACTTATAAAATCCTTGGGGGCAAAAAAATGAAAGAAAACGGAAACGATATAAAGAAGATAGTCAACGAAACGTTACGCGAACTGAATTTACTCTCTGACGCGAACACGGTAGTCGGAACGCCCGTATCGACGGAGAGCGGGGTGACAATTATTCCCGTAACGAAAACGACGATAGCCTATCTGTCAGGCGGCGGAGAATACGGACAAGTAAAGATATTCGATAAAAGCAAAAACTATCCTTTAAGCACGGGAAGCGGCGGTATAGTCAACGTAAAACCTTGCGGCTTTCTGATAGAGAACAAAGGGCGCGTAAAATACGTTTCCTGCCCTGACGGATACCTTGAAAAGCTTTGTGACGACGTGGTAAAACTTCTGGACGGTGAAAAATGAAAAAGATTGCAAAACTGATTATTATTGCATTGATTTTAGAAATTATTACGACAGACATAAAACCGTTGGATGCGGTTGCGAAAGCGTATTTCGTAAATCCCGAAGAAGAAATAGTTATAAACTGTGATACGCTTGAAATACTTCACGAAAAAGATTCGGGCAAAAAAGCTTCGATAGCTTCGTTGACTAAAATAGTTACGGCGATAACCGCACTTGAAAACTTTGACGTTTCAAAGGAAATTATCGTTACGGACGAAATGGTCGGCGTTGATGGATCGAGTATCTATCTCAAAAAAGGCGAAGTTTTGAGCGTCGAAGAGCTTTTGTACGGATTGATGATGCGCTCCGGTAACGACGCGGCTACGGCGATCGCTTTATCCGTTTCGGGTTCTGTCGGAGAGTTTTCAAAACTTATGAACGAAACCGCGCAAAAAGCTGGAGCGGTAAACAGTAATTTCGTAAACCCGCACGGGCTCGAAGAAAAAGAACATTATTCGACGGCAAAAGACGTTGCGCTTATAACTGCTTACGCTCTCAAAAATCAGTCTTTTTCAAAGATCGTCGGAACCAAAAAGAAGGTAATTCGCAATACTATTGAAGATTACGACAGAGTTCTTATCAACAAAAACAAACTCTTATACAGTTACGACGGTTGCGACGGCGTAAAGACCGGCTACACGAAGGTTTCGGGAAGATGCCTTGCGTCAAGCGCTACGAGAAACGGCGTAAGGCTTGTTTGCGTGGTTATAAACTGTGCGGATACTTACGGCAGAACAAAGCAGCTTTTTGACGAAGCCTTCAAAAAATACGTGCTCGTACCGTAATCGACGGGCGATTTTTTCGCAAAGTTCGTTTATCGCGCTTAAAGACTTGATTTTTTTTGCGATATATTTTATTATTATATAGAAATAAAATTACAGAGAAACGATATGCGAATCAATAAATATCTTGCAGACGCGGGAGTTGCTTCCCGCCGCGCGTGCGACAAGCTGATAGAAAGCGGAAGCGTCCGCGTGAACGGTAGAATAGCTACTTTGGGTATGGAAGTCGAACTTTCCGACAGCGTTTCGGTAAACGGTCATCTCGTTAAACCTACGGCAAAAAACGTTTACTATATTATGAACAAGCCCAAGGGCTACGTCACCACCGTAAAAGACGATCTCGGCAGAAAGACGGTAATGGACCTTATTCCGCAAAAGGCGGGACGCATTTATCCCGTCGGTCGGCTCGATTACGACACCGAAGGTCTGCTTTTATTCACCAACGACGGGGATCTTGCGAACAGGATTACGCATCCCGCAAACGAGATACCAAAAACTTACATAGCAAAAATCGAAGGAAGTATCAGAGAAGATACGCTTGCCAAACTTCGCAACGGCGTTATTATCGACGGCGTAAAGACGAAAAAATGTAACGTTCGCGTTGTTGAAGAAGATAAAGAGTACACGAAGATATCCGTCACCATCACCGAAGGCAGAAACAGACAAGTCAGAAAAATGTTCGAGGCGGTAGGTCATAACGTGGTGTTCCTGAAACGGATAAAGATAGGCGATCTGAGCTTACGCGGGCTTAATCGCGGCGAAGTCAGGGCGCTCTCGTCGCAGGAAGTTTTTTATCTTAAAAACTTATAGTTATTATGGCGGCTTTCCTTTTTTACATATTTTAGAGGTGGACTGTGAAAAGGATAAAGCTGACTACTGTAATTTTGGTCATATTTGCAATTTTTGCTATATTCGGCGGGGCGTATATGTTTTACCGTAACGTCGAAGTGTTTAAAATAATCAATGGAAACGGAGTAAAAAATTATGGCTGTTTCGATGAACGATCTATCCGAACTTGAAGAAAAACAATATTCCGAATTGAAAAACGAACTTGACGAATCGTATCTCGTCAAGTTTTGTGATTTTATGGAAGAAGCGAAGGCTCAACTTATTTCTGTGAGCGAAACGGCGCTCGGAAGCGAATACGCAAAGAAAAAAGACGAGCTCGAACGAGAACGCGCTAACGCCGCTCGGCTCTCAAAATCGCTTTTTGAAACCGACGAGCTTAAAAAACTTAAAGACGAGCTCGTATCGCTTAAAGAAAAACTCATCTACGCACCGACGGAAGACGAGAAAAACGAAATAAAATCGCAGATGAAAGGTGTTCTTGCCGATATTACGCGTATAAATCTAAATAATTTCAAGACTATGAGCGACGAGAAGAAGAAAATCGACGCTCTTGCCGCTCAATTAAAAGACCTTGTAAACGAACAAAAAGGTAAACTCGAAGTCGTCGAAAAAGACGTTATCGAAAAGGCGAAAATCAATATGCGCGAGCTTATGTTTTCGTACGAAGCCGAAGCTGAAGCTTTGGCAAAAGCCTTCGGAATAGACGAATTCGACCGCAAACCCGCGTTTATAGACAAGATTAACCCCGAAGCGAAACTTATGGATTTTGATAAAAATACCTTAATGGACGCGCTTAAAAAGAGAGAAAAGCACGAGCACGAACACCACGGCGCAAAAGTCGAAAGCGAAAAAACGGGATGCGCTTTCGCTTCCGGGTGCGATAAAGCTTCTTGCGGCGGCTGTTCGAGCGCCGATAAGGACCAAGACGACGGCGAAAAATCGATTTATTTATCAAAACTTATAGACAGCAACAAAAACTAAACGATAGCCCGCGGCGATTTACGCCGCGGGCTTTTTCAGTCAAACCACCAGTTTGAAGGTATATCGGGCAGTTTCGTCGTGACGGTTCCGTTAGTTATTTTCGGAAGCGTAATTTCTTTCCCCGCAACTTCGTTCTTACCTTTTACTACGGGTACGATCGAAAATTCGTATTCACCCGGATCGAGAGTTTGCGAAAACG
>CACXHH010000073.1 GCA_902767455.1 uncultured Eubacteriales bacterium | reverse complement strand
GAAGATATGAACGTGGTCGTCGTAAAGAAGAACGTAGTTGAAAGTGAGCGCCTGCTCGCCTTCTTCGACAGTCTGCGTGAAGGTGTAGACGGTAAGTCCGTTGGACGTGGAGTTAGCGGCGGAGACCGTGCCTTTAAGCGTTTCGCCGTTTCTGACGTACGTAGCGCCGCCCTTGCCGTCGAACGCAAACTTATCTTCTGAAGCTTTATAGCCGTAGAATACCTGCGCTTCGTAAGGCTTACCCATCGCGTAAGCGAAGGCGCCCGTTTCGTCGTCGAGCGAGAGATAGTAGTTTCTCGAATTGATGGTAACGACGCAGATGCCGTTATCCATAACGTAAGTTGCCGTTATCTTGTTATTCCCTGCGGTAACTACTGCGTAACCGGCAACGAGAGTGAGCGTTTCGCCCGTCTGATCGTTGGTGTAAACCGAAGTGTAATCGGTCTTGTTGAACGAAGAGTCGGTCACGTTGTAGATAAAGAAGTTATACTCTTCGCCAAGCTCGGTGTCGTAATCGAAGATGATATTCTTCATAACGTTGAGATCGAGCCCCGCGAACTTAGCTTCTTCAAGATACGTATTGATTACGTTCGCCACGTAGTTGCCGACGACTCTCTGCTGATAAGTACCGTCCGCCGCAAGAACGTATTTACCGTCTACGAGCGCGTAGAACGCGATATTCGAGCCGGAAAGCGTCATAACTACTTCTTTGCTTATCGTTTCGCCGTCGTTGTAGAAATACTCGGCGTAATCGGAAGATACAGATTCGGCGGTATAAGTCGTTTCGCCGTCGACCGTTGCGGACGCAAGACGGAGAGTGAGCGTCGTTTTGCCGTTGAATATCGTAACGACGTAGTCGCCTATCTCGGAAGAACGGTAAGAATAATTGCGTTCGGTAGTCGTTTCGCCGTTTATTATCTTCGCGGTGTGCATTCCGTCGAACTCTACGACGTAGCTGCCGTAAGCGTAAGCGTGAGCCATATCGACGTTGAGATAGAAGTAACCGTCGACGCCGTTGTATCTTAAAAGCTTAACGTGAGCCGAAAGTTCGCCGTCGGAAGTGTAGAGAAGGTAAGTTTCGCTTTCTTCGTCGTACCTGTAAGCGTAGGCGTAGTTGCCGTTCGCTCCGTAGTATACGGCGGTTTCAAAACCGTCCATTCTGAGCTGATAATACTGATACGTGCCGATAGAGCCTTCGGAAGTTATACCGAAGCGGACGAGCCTGCCGTAAGCGTATTCGGTTTCGTTTCTTATCATGAACACGGCTTCGTCCGTTCCGTCGACTGTCGTCGTTTTAAGGATAAAGACTTTTTGAACGCCTTCAAAGTCGGTAAAGACGTAGTAGCCGCCTTCCATCGTGACGACGCCTTGCGTGGTTTCGTCGTTTTCGGTGATGGTGGCTTTGTTTGCCGTATCTATCGTGAGCGTGACGCTCTTATCGAGCTTGCCGTTTTCGTACAAAGAATACGTCTTGGCGTGTTCGGCTTCGATAAGGTAGTAGCCGCCGTCGACCAAAGCGCCTTCGTAAACGAGCGTTTCGCCCCTAAAGAAGCTGAAAGCTTTGGTTTCGCGATCGTAATTGCCGACGAAAAAGATTCCGCCGCGTTCGAGATAGACAACTTCCGCGTCGTCGGACAGCAGATAGATATAGTCTTTGTCGTTTGAAGCAAATATATCCGTGTAGCCCTTGATCCATACCGCGTAAAGAGCTGTGTCTTTGTCGATGGAGATCTCGGGATCAGGCGTCAACGTATGCGCCCTGTTTTCGGCGTAGTTGGCGGCGTAATTGACGGTGTAGACCATTTCGCCGTCGGGTGTGAACGCCCAGCCCGCGAGATAATAGCCTTCGAGCTCGAACATCTTGTCGAGAATAGGCATGCTCTTTCCGTTCGGGATATATACGGAGTAAGTTTCGTTGTTCGCTCCCGTATATGAAGCCGCGTTGGAAACGTAAGTAAGCTTGTACGAAGCGCGTTCAAAGTAGAGAGCGTAAGTGTTTTCGTTCTCTGTTTCGGATATAGTGCGCGTGGAAATTTCTTGTTCGTTATAGACGCGCGTGAAGCCTTTGAGCGTTACTTCGGGGGAGAATTCTTCTCCGACATAGGCGTAACCGTTGATCGTTTTCAACAGTTCGTAGCCGCCGTTTAAGGATTCGACGTAAACGTTCACGCTGTAACCCGATCTGTAAACAGCGGTCACGGTAAGGTTTTGCGCGGGCATAAGATAGTCGCCGTCGACCAAAGCGCCGTCAGCTGTTTCCCAGCGGCCGAACCTTTCGTCAACTTCTACGCCCGAGAGAACTTTCGCGACGTTCTGCCCTTCTTTGAGAGTGAAAGTCAAGTCGTCGAGATCGTTGCCGAGTTTAACGGTGAGCGTGTATTCGCCAGCGTTTTCGGGAATAGCGTCGTCGGCGTAAGAAGCGGTTTCAAGCCTTTCTACCGTGATGTTTCTTCCGTCCAGATCGACGATATATTTCGCGTCGTTGGAAAGCGTTACGATAAAGCGTTCTTCGGACGGGTCGTATTCGCTCGCCTTGGGGATATAAAGCCCGCCGTTCAACGGGAAGACGAGTATCTCGTTGCTATCGGTCACTTCGACGTAGTTTTCTCCGTCCGCCGAGTAGTAAACGGTCATCTCGTTCTTCGTGACGGTGACGCCGCTTATCGGTTTAACGGAAGCTTCGCATTCCTCTTCGGAAATATCGAATATATAATAGGTAGAACGGAGTATCTCGCCGTTTTCGATGAGTCTTGAAATGTAATAATACTGCTCGTTTACGTAACCGCCGACAGTGCGTTGAGCAAGTTTGCCGTTATCGTAGAGTTCGAGCGCGTAGAAAGATCCGGCGTTGCCCGAGTCGGAAGCGATAAGCCTTTCCGCGCGGAGCGTGTAATCGCCGTCCTCGAAGCTTTGAACTCTCGTCATGCCGACTACCCTGTAAACGTTCACGTTGTAGAGCGTGGTAACGGAGAATCTGTAAATATAGTCGTAACCGTCTGCGCCTTCGAAGGCAACGCTGTAAACTCCGCTTGCGGAATCGTAAACGTATTCGAGCCCGTCGAGCGAGATGAGCGTGCCGTCCGAATAGTACATATTCGAGTCGGCAAGGAAGTTAGTGCTGATGAAGCCGTCGCCCGCGGTGCCTTCTTCGTCGTATTCGATAACGTATGAAGTGGTGCCGAAGGTGTCGGGGAGATTCATGCCGTACATCGCGTACATACGCGCGTAATAAACGTAAGTGTACGAGCGGAATACAACGCGGCGTTCCATCTTATATACGTCGTAAGTGTTGTTCTTGCCGTCGTAATTTGCGTTGAAGTAGAAGTTGTAAGTTCCTACGGTGACGTAAGTCACGTACTCGTCGTTTCTCTTTTCGCGGGTAACGGTGGCGTTGTAGTTGGTTCCGTTGATGTTGGTGGTGGCGGTAACTACGAATTCGGCTCTGCCCGTGGGCGCGAACTTGAGTTCGTTGAGCGGATATTTGTTTTCGTCTTCGGAAGAAATGAGAACGGGATATTTGTTCTTGCCGTCTTCGTTTCTCTTAAGTTCTATGCCGTAACCGTCGTTTTCGTAGTATTTGACGCCGTTGTAGATAACTTCGGTATCGAAGGTGCCGAACTCTTCCTTGACGTAGCCGTAAGCGTTGGCTTGGTCGGATTCGGTATCTCTGTGATATATGAAAACTTTGTCGTTTTCTATATTATAATAATATATCTGTTCGCCGCCGAAGAGCGCGCGACCGTACTTCGTGAAGAGCAACGATTCGAGCGTGCCGGTGAAATAAGCGCGGAGCGGGAAGTCGAAAGTTCTCGCAAAACCGACTTTCGCGTCGTATTCGTACAAGAACGCGTCGGAACCGTCTTCGAGAAGGAAGTAGAGAAGGTTTTCGGAAACTATTTCGTAAGTACCCGTCTGTTTAACGCCGTCGGCGCCGTACTTTTCGCCTTTGCCGAACGCGTCGAGAACGAGCACCGACCAGTCGCCGTCGTTGACGTAGCGATAAACTACCTCTTCGTGTTCGATAACGAACGTTCTGTAAGTGTTTCCGTTATAATCGAAAGTGGAAAGCTTCGCGTTTACGGTAACGTTTTCTGCGCCGTTCTTGTATGTAAGCGTGTAAACGTCGCCGTCGACGACGTAAGTAGCGTTTTCGTCGAGATACGAGCGTTCATCGCCTTCAAGCGTGTAAACTTCGGCTTTGCCGTAACCGTCGAGATGAACGAAAGTGCCGCTCGCGTAACGGTTGTTGAAGTAAACGTAAGTGCCGTACTCGAAGCCCCTTGCCGTAAACGTCTTATCGGAAGCAAAGTCGACGTAGAGCGTCTTGCCGTCTTCCAAAGAGATGACGACGTAAGTCTTTTCGTCGTCGGTGACGAGAACGTATCTTCCGCTGTAATCGCTGCCGTCGGCGTCGTTGAACGTTGCGAGAACGCCGAAACCGTCGAGAGTGAGAACGCCGTCAGCCGAATAGAAGTCGCCGCTGAAAGCTTCGTTATAGCGGAGAACGAGCGAAGCGCCGTTCGACAAAGCCTGTCTTACGAATTTGAAAGTAAGGGTTTCGGAAGCAAACTCGTAAACGGTAAGCCCTTCGGTTTCGTCGTCCGTTTCGGTGACGGTACCTTCGTAAACGTTGCCGTCCTTATCGGTGTAGGTCGCGCCGCCGAAGCCGTCGAAAGCGATAGAGCCGTCGGCGTCGTTCGAGTTGTTGTTGTCGAACAGGTTTTCGGTTGCGGGAAGCTCTTTAAGGGTGAGATAGGTGCCGTCGTCTGCCGTCTTGAATATGACGAGCTGATCGAAAGCGTTCATGTCGAAGGTCGCGCTTATATATTCGCCCGATTTTTCGTACGAACCGACGAAAACGTCTGAACCGACTTCGAGCAGAGCGAACGCGCCGACGATAGTCAGAACGCCGTCGTCGCCGTTGTAAGTGGCAAACAGCGTTTGCTCAACGCCGTTCTTGTCGGTGTAAGCGTACCAGTAGTTTACGGGGTACCCGAGCGACGGATGCGAGCCAACGCCGAAAGTTATCTTAACCACGTCGTTGAGTTCGCCCGTAGCTTCGCCTACGATCGCCGAAGCCGTGTCGAGATAGTAATCGGTAACGGTGAGAACGTACACGCCCTTGCCCTTTTCTTCGTAAGTTCCGGAAATGGCTTTGGTATAAGTTTCACCCGAATAGATATAGACGTCGGCTTTGCCGTCTTCGATAACGAAGAGCGGAGCCATATACGTCGATGCGGAGTTGTTGTAGAAATATTCGCCGTAAGACGAACTCTTTTCGTAAAAGAGATATTCGGTCTTTTCTTCAACGTTGGGGTTGCCGTTTTCGTCGATGCCTCCGACTTCCACGGTCGTAGTCACGACGTCGGCAAGGATCTTGCGCTCGGTGCCGTCGTCGCCGAAGAAGTTAATTATCGTGCCGCTGATGGCGGAAGCTCTTTCGCGAGCGTAAACGCCTTTATGCGCCACGCCGTTTTCGTCGGTATATACGGCGTTATAAAGCCCGTCGAGAAGAAGCGTCGCGCCGCTATCTGACGAGAACTCGTTGTCGAGTTCGTCGTAATAAGCCCAGTAACCGTTTACGCCCGAGATGACGGGCTCTTTGGCTACGACTATCTTTTCGTAAACCTGAAGTTCACCCGTGGTGGCGTTGCGTGTGTAGAGAACGTAAAGATCGTTCTCTTCGTCGTACTCGGTGTAATACGTCGTATCTTCTTCAACGCCCTTGACCGTCGCCGTGCCGTAGCCCGAGAAGGTCAGCTGATAGTAGATGTAATAGGTGTAACCGACTCCGCTTCTGCCTTTATAAACGGCGTAACGGACAAGTTCGCCGAGATCGCTTTCTTCGTCGTTCTTGAAGGTGAACACCGATATTTCCGTTCCTTCGGAAGTCATCGTGCTCATCTTGAAACTTACGACCTTGCCCGACATGGGGCCGCTCGTAAAGGAAGCGATAAAGTCGTCGGAGTCGCCGGGCGTGTAGGTACCTTCGCTGGTAGCCGTCTGCCCGTTTTCGCCCGTGACCGAATAGGTTATCTCGTTATAGCGCTCGAAGAAGAGTTTTCTCGAAACGTCAAGCCCGTTGACTGCACTGTAAGCAAACGCTTCGCCCCTGTCTTCCGCTGCTTCGTAGCAGAAGGAACCGTCGGGATTGAGCTTGCCTCTTAAAGTCTTGTCGTTCTGATTGAACGTAAAGACGTTTCTCGTAGCGCTGTACCCGCCCACGAAGTAAACGCCGCCGCGTTCGAGATAAACGTCGGAAGAGTTTTCAAAGCGGTAGATATAGTCGTTACCGCCGAACATATCTACGTAACCGCGTACCCATACGGCGTAGAGCGTCGTGTTTCTCGAAACGGAAATCTTGTCCGCGGTAAAAGTTTCGCCGTTGCCGTTGTAGAGATTGCTTTCGATAAAGCGAGTGTAATACGCGACGGAACCCGAAGGCGTGGTCGCCCAGCCGAGCAGATAATAGCCGTCGTACGTAAAATAATCGTAAGGGGCGTCCGTTTCTTCGCCGTAAGCAATCGTCACGGAAACGTTTTCGGGAGCGCCTGCGGGATAGTTGGCGTTGAACGTGAGGTTATAAACTTCACGGTCAAAGAAGTGCTTCAACACGTTTTCGGAAGCGTTGGCGGAGATAACGACGGAAGTCTTTCTCTCTGCGTTGTCTACTTCTCTGAACCCGTCGCGGGTAACTTCGGAAACGTAATTGACGCCTACGTACTCGTAACCTTTGGTAGTTTCCGCAAGAGCGTAACCGCTGCCGTCGGTAGCCTTTTCGTAAATTTCAACGGTGTAGGGAACTTTATAGCGAGCGGTAAGCGTCATAGCCGCTTTGCCCATTCTCGTATTTTTGGAAAGCTCCGTCGAGCCGTTGAACCATGCGCCGAACTGACAGCCGGCTTTGACGGGGACGAGATCTTTTACGGCTTCGTAAACGTTTTCGCCTTCTTTGAGCTGAACTGAAGTCGTCGAAAGGCTGCCGCCGTCGGCGTTGAGCGTAACGGTGTAAAGCGCAGTCCACGCGGCGTAGAAAGTCCTGTTGTCGTTGAGCGTTATTTTCGTACCGGCGGAGTAAACCGTTCCGGTCAAGCCCGCGTTGTCGTACCAACCGGCAAATTCAAAGCCGCTTTTCGTCGTGGCGGGAAGAACGTATTCGGCGCCTGCGTCGCCCTGAGCTTCAACGGTAACGGCTTCGATAGACGAGCCGCCGTTTGTTTCAAAGCTCACGGTAAAAGACGCGGAACAACCGACCATTGATAAGCATATCGCCGACAGAGCGATAACCGTCAATAAAAGAGTGAATAATTTACGTGTTTTGTTCATAACCGAGACCTCCTATCCGTGCAGCCGATTTAAAAATCAAAATCGGCAAAATTCGATTTAAACAAAAAATATTAAATAATATAATATTATAAATAATAAATTATAAATAATAATTTTTCTGTAAAAGTATAACATTTATGTTTGTGTCTGTCAAGCAAAAACAGTTGTTTACGAAATATATCCATCGTTTTTTTTTGGAAATTTTACGCGACGGCGCCTTAAAAAACGCGTCGGTCACGCGATTGAAAACGGCTTCGTAATGCCGTGGTATCTTGCCCCGGATAAACGCTTGCGCGGCGCGCGGCGCGCCGAAGCGATTTCTTGACTTAAACGAGCGTAAAAAAACGCGTTTAACGACTTATTCGGCAACTTTCGTCTTCTTTTGTGCGATCCGTACGCCGCCCGTTCCGTTCGGATAAACGACGAAAACGCGGCGCCCGAAAGTCATTCGGGCGCCGCGGCGTATCTTTATACGATTATTCGGTTTTTACTTCAAGCCCCATACGGCGTAAAGCGTTATCTCGTCTTTGATATCGGGTAACTCTTCGGTCGAATAGACGACCGCGCCGTTTTCTTCCGTCGCCCAACCGAGAAGAGTATACCCCTTTCTCGCGGGAGAAGAAAGCTTTATATCTACAGATAAAACGCTTATCCCGTCTTCCTTTATCGTGACGGCGGCAACGTAGTAATCGGTTTCGCCTTCTCCGCCTTTTTCAAAAACGGCGTTGTAAACGACCGGTCTGAACGAAGGATTGAAGCGCGCGTCCCACGTCGAAAGCGGTTTTTCGGCGTCAGTATATATCGTTGCGGACGAGCATTCGTAGAATACGCCCGTGCCGACGGATTCAACCGTCGCGGGGAGCAAGACCTGTTCGACTTTCGAGCGGCGGAAGGCGTATTTGCCTATCTCTTTTACCGATTCGGGAATAACTATCGAGCTTGAAGCGACGCCTTCGAAGCAATAGTCGCCTATCTTCGTCAAACCGTCGGAAAGTTCGACCAAAGCTTCGTAGCAACGATAAAACGCGTTCTTATCAAGTATTTTTACGCTTTCGGGAATAACTATCTCACGCAGAGCGCGGTCGTTTGCGAAAGCCGAAACGCCTATATATTCCGTTCCGTTTTCTATGACGAGATTTTCAAGCGAAGTACAGCCGTAAAACGCGCGTTCTTCTATTTTCCTGACCGAAGAAGGTATGACGACCGCGTTTTCGTTTTCGGGAAGAGTGAAAGCTTCGCCGAACTCTTCCTTGCCCGCGATAAGCGCCTGTTCTTTTGCTTCGGCGCTCTCGTAGTTCGTATCCATGCCGAGAGAAATACAGCCGTAAAAAGCCCTTTCGCCTATCGTTTCGAGAGTCAGATTGTCGCGGCTGTCGATGGCGTTGAGATCTATCGTTTTAAGATTCACGCAGCCGTAGAAGGCGCGCGCGCCTATCGTTTTAACCTGCGTAGTCGAAAGATCGAGCGCGTTGAGCGTTTCGCACTTATAAAAAGCGGAATTGCCTATATATTCGAGTTCTTCGGGCAAACTCACCCTGAACAGACTGTAACATCTGCTGAAAGTATAGTCGTTTATCTCTTTGACGTAACTGCCCAAAGTGACGCTGCCAAGCCCCGTACAGCCCCAGAACGCGCCCTTTCCGATATAACGGACGTTGGAAAGCCCTTTTATGCTTATCATGCTTT
>CACXHH010000072.1 GCA_902767455.1 uncultured Eubacteriales bacterium | reverse complement strand
CCGAGAAACGCATACGAGCAGTTTTTCGGTCGTGTCCAACTGAAATCTTTCTTTGAGCCGTGAAATCTCTTCTTCGGTCGGAACGGGTTTGAAAAGGTCGAGTTTTATGCCGTTCGGGATAACGGCGACTTTGTGCTTCGGCGAATAGTGTTTGAGTATGTTTTTAGCCTTTACGGAAGGCGTTATCATGAGCGTTGCGCGCCTGTAAACGGTAGCCATCCACGCCTTGGAGGCGTAGTAGGCAAATTGCGTATCGTCGTGGCTGTGGAATATGAATTTGGTGTAATCCGTATGCATGGTCATAACGATAGGCGCGCCCGTCTTTTTAGAGATATACCTTGAAATATCCGCGACTGAGCCTTCGGTATGAACGTGTATGATATCGGGTTTCCACTCGATAAGCTGTTTAACGAAGCGGTGGCGATGCGCGACGGATTGTCTTAAATCGGGATACAACGGAACGGGAAACGAAGGGATAAAGTAATCGTCGCCTTGTTGTTTTGCAGAAGTTGTATCGGAAAGTCCGAGCACCTTGACGTCGTGTCCGCACGCACGGAAAGTGTCTACCAGCGCCGTCACCACGCCCGCAACCCCGTTCATCATGTGGTAAGATTCGGATGCGATCAATATTTTCATAAATAAATCTCCGTTACTTAGTGTTTCGATCAGGCTAAGTTTATTTTCGACTATTATATCACCCGTTCGTTCATTAGGCAAGCTAAAAACCGCTATAAGACGGTTTTCTTTAAAAAACGACCTTATTATCGTTCAGCGACTACTCTGAGAAGCTCGTTAAGCTTTGCTTTGTCTTTCGGGCGGAAGGCGACGTAAAAATCGACCTGCGCGCACTCGTCGAGAACGGGGATATCTTTTCTGTCGACTTCTCCGCGAAGCGGCTTCGCGACGTTGGTAGTAAAACTCGGTATGGTCGAAGCGTTTACAATCTCGTGCAGATTTGCGTCGTTCTGCACCAAAAACTTCGAGTTGGGCATAAGCCGACGTATCATTTCGTCCCACAGCCCGAGATTTTCGGCTACGAGAAAAGATTGCCCGTCTATGTCCGAAAACCATACGCCTTCGGTCATGCCCGCAACGAAGTGCGTGGGCGGCACGGAAACGAACAGCTTTTCGGTAAAGGCGAAAACGGAAACCATATCGTCGGTTATTATCTCTTCGTTGATGAAGATGAAGTCGTAAACCCCGCTTTTTAAGCCTTCGACGAGCCTGTTTACGTCGTCGATCTTGGTAGAAATGGTTTTTCCCGAAAAAATCGAATAAAGCTCCTGCCCGTATTTGAGCAGCGGCCCCGGCGCCGACAGCCCGATAGACGTGCTTAACGAAGCGTTGTAAAAGGCGCGCGTCGCGGAGAACATTCTCTCGTAAGAATCAAGAACGCCGACGGCGTATCTGACGAATTGCTTGCCCGTTTCGTTGAGCGAGATCTTGTTTTTCGCGCGGGTAAACAGGGGCACGCCCGCTTCCGACTCTATTTTTTGCATCGCGCGCGTCAGCGCCGATTGAGATACGTGCAATTTTTCGCTCGCTTTCGTGAGATTGTCGGTTTCGGCGAATACAATTACGTAATTGAGAAATTCCGCGTTTATCATTAAAGTCCTTTTTTGTTATGCATTAAAGTCATAGCGTAATGAAAAAAATATATTTTACAAATACGGCGAAATATAGTAAAATAACGAGCGTATAGGGTCGTTATCGTAAATTATTATAGTATATCGGCTTACGGTTGTAAAGATTTATTGCAAAATTTCGATAAATTACGGTCAAATAGAGCGAAGGACTTATGAGAACTTTGATAGCGTATTTCAGCCGGTCGGGCAACACGAAAAAGTTGGTCGACGGGATAAAGGAAAAACTTGATTGCGACGTCGCGCGGATAGAGCGCGCCGTTCCGTATTCGGACGATTATCACACTTGCGCCTACGTTGAGGCGAAAAAGGAAGCGCGCGAAAAGGTGTTCCCCGAGATTGCGCCGATAAACGCAAATTTCAACGAATACGACAGGATATTGCTGTTTTTCCCCATCTGGTGGTATACCTATCCTATGCCCGTGGCGACTTTTGCGCGACTCATACAAAACTTTAACGGCGAAGTTTTAGTGTTCGCAAACAGCTACACGAACGACCCGATGTATATGGCTAACTCGATGCGCGATCTTAAATGCGTCGCGCCGCGCGTAAAATTCAGTCAAGGTCTTTTCAACAAGAGCTTGCGGGAACATATAAATTATTTGATTAAAGGAGAATAAAGATGAAACGACAAACTGCCGGGAGGCGTATTTTAGGCGAACTTGCGCCCAAATTCGCAGAGCTAAACGACGACGTGTTGTTCGGGGAAGTATGGGCAAGAGAACAAGAACTTTCCCCGCGTGACAGAAGCATGATAACGATTGCCGCGCTCTTTTCGGCGGGGCAGTATCCGCAGCTCAAAGCCCACCTTGAGATAGGCAAAGAACACGGGATAACCAAGCAGGAAGCCGTCGAGATGATAACTCACCTTGCTTTTTACTGCGGCTGGCCGAAAGCGTGGAGCGCTTTTCCGCTCGTCGAAGAAGTGTTCGGAAAATAATGAGCGATTATGGAATACGCAAAACTCGGAAAAACGGATATCACGGTATCTAAACTGTGCGTAGGGTGCATGAGCTTCGGCAAGCCTTCGGAAGACTTCCATCTGTGGACGCTCGAAAAAGACGACACCGAAAAAATGGTGAAAAAAGCGCTCGATCTCGGCTTTAACTTCTTCGATACGGCAAACAGCTATTCGCACGGCACGAGCGAAGAGTATCTCGGCGCCGCGATAAAAAAGCTCGCTAAAAGAGAAGAAGTCGTCATCGCGACGAAGGTCTATTTCAACGAAGGCAAGCTCTCAAAAGAAGCTATCGCGCGTGAGATCGACGGCTCGCTTTCAAGACTCGGTACCGACTACGTAGATCTTTATATAATACATCGTTTCGACTACGACACGCCCGTCGAAGAAACTATGGAAGCTCTCGACAAGCTCGTAAAAAGCGGGAAAGTCCGCGCGATAGGGGCTTCGGCGATGTACGGTTATCAGTTCCACAACATGCAGATAGCCGCCGAAAAACACGGCTGGACGAAGTTTTCTTCCATGCAGAACCACTATAACTTACTCTACCGCGAAGACGAGCGCGAACTGATACCTATATGTAAGGAAATGGGCGTGGCGCTCACTCCTTACAGCCCGCTTGCCGCAGGCAGGGTAACGAGAACGGAGTGGCTTAGCGACTCAAAGCGTAGCCTTACCGACAAAGTTTCAAAGGCGAAATACGATTCCACCCAAGAGCATGACAGACTTATCACCGAAAGGGTAAAAGAACTTGCCGACGGTTACGGAGTGAAGATGTCGCAGATAGCGCTTGCGTGGCTATGGAAGAAAGGCGTTACCGCGCCCGTCATCGGAGCCACGAAGGAAAGTTATTTTGACGACGCAGCGGGCGCTTTTAACGTGAAACTCACCGCCGAAGACGTAAACTATCTCGACGAACTTTATGTTCCGCACAAGATTATGGGAGCAAAATAAGGAGAATTATATGAAGAAAGTTTTGATTTTATCGGGAAGCCCGAGAAAGAACGGGAACTCGGATATTTTATGCGACGAATTCATGCGCGGCGCGCTCGAAGCGGGCAACGCCGTTGAAAAGGTGCGCGTAGCCGAAAAGAAGATCTCGTACTGTCGCGGCTGTTATTATTGTCAGAAGTCGGGCGGCGAATGCGCTATAAAAGACGATATGGCAGAGCTTTTGCAGAAGATGATAGACGCCGACGTCATAGTTCTTTCAAGCCCCGTCTATTTTTATTCGATAGCCGCGCAGCTCAAAGCCGTTATCGACAGAACGGTCGCGAGATGGCTCGAAGTAAAGAACAAGGAGTTTTATTATATCGTCACCTGCGCCGACGAAGAGCGCGAGTCGCAACTCCGCACGATAGAGTGTTTCCGCGGCTACGCCGACTGCGTCGAAGGCGCCGTCGAAAAGGGAATAATCTACGGCACGGGCGTATACGAAAAGGGCGAGATAAAAAACAGCCCCGCTTTTTTAGAAGCTTACGAGATGGGTAAAAGCGTGTGAGCAAACGCGCCTTACGACAATTAACGATTAAAAAAAGGAGATAGTTTTATGCAGAATTTTGATTATATGACGCCTACCAGACTTATTTTCGGCAAGGGCGTTATCGAAAAGCTTCCCGAAGTCATGTCGCAGTTCGGCAAGAAGATACTTCTCGCTTACGGCGGCGGAAGCATTAAAAAGATAGGTCTTTACGATAAAGTTAAGAGCCTTCTTCAAGGCTACGATATATACGAGCTTTCGGGCATTCAGCCCAACCCCAAATACGATCCGAGCGTTATAAGCGGCGTGAAGATATGTAAGGAAAACGATATCGACGTTATACTCGCCGTGGGCGGCGGCAGCGTGCTCGACTGTTCCAAGGCTATCGCCGCGGGCGCAAAATACGAAGGAGAAACGTGGGATCTCATATCGTATAAGGCTTTCGCAAAAGAGTCGCTTCCCATCGTCGATATAATCACTCTCGCCGCAACGGGCAGCGAATACGACGCGGGCGGCGTTATTTCGAGAACGGAAACCAACGACAAGATAGGCTACGTCGATCCGCACAACTATCCGCGCGTTTCCTTCCTTGATCCGACTTACACCTTCACCGTTTCGGCAAAGCAGACGGCGGCGGGCTGCGCCGACGCGATGAACCACGTTATGGAACAGTATTTTGCCGAAGACACCACGCTTTTGAACGACGGTTTTTGCGAATCAATGCTCAAAAGCCTTATGGTAAACGCCGTTGCGGCGCTCAAAAACCCCGAAGATTACAGGGCGAGAGCCGAGATGATGCTTTGCTGTACTTACGGTTGTAACGGAATACTTTCGCTCGGAAACAGCGGGTCGGGCTGGCCGTGCCACGCGATAGAGCACGCTTTGAGCGCTTATTACGACATAACTCACGGCGAAGGTCTTGCGATAATCACCCCGAGATGGATGAAGCATATTTTGAGCGAACGCACGGTCGACCGTTTCGTAAAATACGGCGTAAACGTTTTCGGGATAGATAAAACCCTTGACAAGTTCGAGATAGCAAACCGCGCCATAGACGCTACTTACGAGTTCTTCCGCTCGATAAATATCCCCATGCACCTTCGCGAAGTGGGTATCGACGAGAGCCGTATAGGCGAAATGGCGCATCATATCGCCGTAAACGAAGGGCTTGAAAACGCTTACGTTCCGCTTACCGAAACCGATCTTATAGAAATACTTACGCGATCGCTGTAAACCCGAAGCTATGAAAAAAGACAGATTCGTCGCGTTTTTCGACGCGATAATGGCAATTATTATGACTATCGTGGTGCTCGAATTCGTTATTCCGAGCGGCACGGCGTGGAGCGATCTTGAAACGCTCGGATATCAGATAGTGGCGT
>CACXHH010000071.1 GCA_902767455.1 uncultured Eubacteriales bacterium | reverse complement strand
GGGACCGCCCGCCTTTATCTGCTGTTTGAAAAGCGGAATAACCGAGCCGTTTGAGCCGAGCACGTTGCCGAATCTCACGGCTACGAACTTGGTGTTCTTGCTGTGGCGACCGATCGTCTGGATTATCATTTCGCATATACGCTTCGTTGCGCCCATGACGTTGGTGGGGTTGACTGCCTTGTCCGTCGATATCTGTACGAACACCTTTGCGCCCGTTTCGTCTGCGCAGCGAGCCACGTTCAAAGTTCCGAAAACGTTGTTCTTTACCGCTTCGTTGGGACTCGTTTCCATAAGCGGAACGTGCTTATGCGCGGCGGCGTTAAAGACGATGGTAGGCTTGTACTTTGCGAACACGTCTTTCATTTTGCCCTTATCGCGAACGCTTGCGATAAGTGTTACGAGATTGAGCGACGGCATTTTGCGTTTTAGTTCCTGTTCTATCTCGTAGGCGTTGTTCTCGTAAATATCGAGGATTATAAGCTGTTTGGGGTTGTGCGTTGCTATCTGACGGCAAAGCTCGCTTCCGATAGAGCCGCCGCCCCCCGTGACGAGTACCTTTTCGCCTTCGATATAGTGCATTATTTCGTCGAGATCGACTTTTACCTGATCTCTTCCGAGAAGGTCTGAAATATCAACGCTCCTTATCGCGCCGACGGTAACTTCGCCGTTGACGAGCTGGTAGATACCGGGGAGAGTCTTGACCTTACACGAAGTATTCGCGCATATATCGACTATCCTTTTGATATCTTTTTTGGAAGACGACGGCATTGCGATAATGATCTCTTCGATATCGTATTTTTTGCATATTTCGGGAATATCCTTTGACGTTCCGAGAACTTTGACTTCGCATACGGTAGTGCCGAGCTTGGTTTCGTCGTCGTCGACAAGACAAACGGGGAAATACGTTATCTTATCCGAACTCTGCATTTCGCGGATAAGCGCGTCGCCAGACCTTCCCGCGCCGACGATAAGGGTACGGACGGCGTCTTCGCGAGCCGTAAGGCGGAACGCCACTTTAAGCGAGCGGGTTATTCTCAGGAAGAATCTTTCCCCGCCCACGCAAAGCAGGAGCAACAGGCAGTAAACTACTATATGCGATATGCCGATAGGCCCGTCGATGATACAGAACACGACGTTGACCGCAAATACGGCGACGATAGCGACGACCATTCTGAGCGCGTCTACCACGCTTACCGATTTTATCGCTACGCGATACACGCCGAACGCAAATAAGAAAGCTATCGCGGCGACTTCGTTCACGCCGAGCCAGATAAGATGATGAACGCCTATACCCCTTATTCCGCCTTCTATAAGCACTACCGTAAAGAAGGCCGACAGGGCGACGAATAACGCGTCCATTACTACGAAAAGAAGCGTATTATATAGCTTTTTATGTCTTGGTTTCATTGTTTATCTCCGAGTATTTCCGAAAAGTTTAACGATTATGTAAATTACTCGACCGTAACGCTCTTGGCGAGATTGCGCGGTTTATCCACGTCGTAACCCTTGTAAGCGCTCACGTAATAGGCAAGAAGTTGAAGCGGCACGACGGCAAGGCTCGCCGTAAACAGCGGATCGGTCTTCGGAACGTACACGGTAATGTCCGCCGTAGATTCGACGTTTTCTCTTCCCTTGACCGTAACGCCCATAATGAGAGCGCCGCGGCTCTTGGTTTCGACCATGTTGCTGATCGTCTTTTCGTAAAGTTCGTCCTGCGTGAGTACGCCGATAACGAGCGTGCCTTCTTCAATAAGGCTTATAGTGCCGTGTTTGAGTTCGCCCGCGGCGTAAGCTTCCGAATGGATATAACTTATCTCTTTGAGTTTAAGGCTTCCCTCCATGCAGACGGCGTAGTCTTCGCCCCTGCCCACGAAAAAGACGTTGCTCTTCGCCGCAACGACGTTGGCAAATTGCTGTATCTCCCTTTCGTCCTTCAAAAGCTCGGAAATCTTATCGGGAATAGTCGTAAGTTCGGCTATAAGCTCGTTTTCGCGCGTTTCGTCGATACTTCCGTTTACTCGAGCCATCTTTATCGCAAGAAGATAACAGGCGATAAGTTGCGTGCTGTAAGCCTTGGTCGTGGCAACCGATATTTCGGGGCCCGCTTTGGTATAAAAGACGAAATCGGCGTCCCTTGCTATCGACGAGCCGACGACGTTTACTATCGCGAGCGTCGTAGCGCCGAGTTTTTTGGCTTCGCGAAGCGCCGCAAGGCTATCCGCCGTTTCGCCCGACTGACTGATGACGACTACGAGCGTATTTTCGTCGATGAGCGGCGATCTGTATCTGAATTCGGAAGCGAGTTCTACGCGCGTAGGCACTCTCGCGAGCTTTTCCATAACGTAGAGCGCGACCATACCCACGTGATACGCCGAGCCGCAACCTATGATATACACTTGTTTAAACGCCTTTAATTGCTCGTCGGTTACGCCTATTTCGCTGAAATCGACCTTGCCGTCTTTCACGGCGCAGTTGATCGTATCTTTGACGACTTTGGGCTGTTCGCATATCTCCTTCATCATAAAGTGTTCGTAACCGCCCTTTTCGGCGGCTTCGGCGTCCCACTTTATCTCGACGAGTTCTTTTTGTATAACTTCGCGGTCGACGTTATAAAAAGTTACGCCGCCGTCGGTAAGGCGAGCTATCTCTCTGTCGCCGATATAGTAAACGTTACGCGTGTATTTGAGAATTGCGGGAACGTCGGAAGCCAAAAACGCTTCGCCGTCGCTCACGCCGATTATCATGGGGCTATCCTTTCTCGCAACGTAAATTTCACGCGGGAAATCGTAGAACATAACGGCGATGGCGTAAGAGCCGCGCGTGCGCAAAATAAAGCGTTCCATAGCGGTAACGGGATCGTTGCCGTATTTTTCATAGTAATAGCATATAAGTTTGGTGGCGATCTCGGTGTCCGTCTGCGAATAAAATTCGTAGCCTTTATTCAAAAGTTTTTGTTTGAGCTCGGCGTAGTTTTCTATTATTCCGTTGTGAACGGCAACGACTTTCCCGTCGTCGGAAAAATGCGGGTGCGCGTTGAGTTCGGAAGGTTCTCCGTGAGTAGCCCAGCGCGTATGCCCGATACCGCAGGTACCTTTAAGGCTTTTGCCGCCGTCCGTCTTTTCGACGAGAGCCGAAAGCCTGCCCTTTGCCTTGACTATTTCAGTCTTTTTGGCGAACTCGTCGTATACTGCGATGCCCGCCGAATCGTATCCGCGATATTCGAGTTTTTTAAGCCCGTCCAAAAGCACGGGGCCTGCTTGCTGTTTGCCGATATAACCGACTATTCCACACATACTGCTATTATTCCTTGATATTTAATTATTATATATTTTGTTATTATTTTTTAGATTTTTACTTTTTTATTCGTTGATCGTTTTCGTTTTCCGAAAACGCTTACGCTTCACGGGCGCTCTCGACGGTTTTAGGCAACAGTTCGTTAAGCTGCGGATACGTGCCGCGCAGGTTTTCCACCGAAAGATACATTGCCGTCGTATCGAACGCCGCTTCGTGAAAGCCCATGGATATCCCGTCGAAAATCTTCATGGCGGCGGTGGTGACGTCGTACGAATACACTTGGGCAAATTCCGTAAGTTCGGTAAGTTTGGGGTATTTATACGAGTTGGAAGTGTGCCGCGGAAGCTTCATAATGGGCGTGAAAAACTTCATCGTGTCAAAGCTTTCGTTGTAGCGGAACACCCTGTCGAGATACTTGAACTCGGCTATCATAAAGTTGAGATCGAAATTGACGTTGTGCGCCACTATAACGTCCGCAGAAGAAAAATCGTCGAATATCTCGTCTTCGTAATCGGAAAAGGTCTTTCCGCCCGAGAGAACTTTGAGCTTTTCGACGGTTATCCCGTGTACGGCGCTCGCGGAAGGCTCAATATAGTCTACGGCAAAATAAAAATTTTTGCCCCTGACGCTTACGCCGTCGTCAAGAATATACGCAAGTTGTATTATCCGCCCGGGGATAAGCCCCGTCGTTTCCGTATCGAAGTAGAGTACCATCTTTATATTTTAGCACAAATATAATCAAAAATCAATAACTATTTATATTTTTGAGAGTATATTATTTATTCTTTTATAATATTAAACTATCTATTTTTTTATAATATTAAATAAACAAAAAACGACGAAAACGGCGCCGCCGTATTATCGCCGTCCGAAAACGCCTTACGACGGCTATAAAAAGTGCGACAAAAACGTCGAGATCTCGCGATAATCGACTTATAGGCTTACTTTTTGAATTTAAGGCAAACAAAAACAAGCCTTTTACGGCTTGCGTTTGAAGTATAAAATTACATCTTAAAAAACACTACGAGCATTGCAATCATTCCGAAAATCGTTTCCCAGTCAAAACGCTTGTTTTTAAGAAGCGGCAACACGAACGAGGCTATGGCGAGCGGATATATAAGCAACGAAACAAGCCCGTGCGCTACGCTCGAATACCCTGCAAATGACGTAATGACGCTGTACAAAACAAGCAATACGAGCGCTCCGAGTGCAAGATAAATCGAAAGCATGCCCGCTTTAAAAGTAAATCTGAATTCTTTTTCTTCCTTCTTTTCTGTCGTCGTTTCCTTTTGGACTTGTTTTTCTTCTTCCATTGTTTCTCCTTTGAATTACGCAAGACACGCTTGCGGTCGGTATTTCTTTCGCTTAACTATAATTATTATACATTATAAATACGTTTATGTCAATAAAAACGTAAATAAAAGTGTTTTTTGTCTATTATCGCGTCCCATTACGAACCGTAGAATATTTAAAAAACCGACGAAACCGAGTCCGATAGTTTAAAACGCCGCTGCAAGAAGCAGCGGCGCCTGATACGATCATACGGATAATCAC
Organism: uncultured Eubacteriales bacterium; assembly: GCA_902767455.1. GTDB lineage: Bacteria > Bacillota > Clostridia > Christensenellales > Borkfalkiaceae > UBA4636. The sequence continues at coordinate 12,856 of CACXHH010000071.1, read as the reverse complement.
CCGTTTTGGTCTACGTCTTTCCAGCTCACGGGAGAAGCGAACTCACCCGTGTAGTAGCCGTCGATAAGGCGGACCATAAGGTCGTTGAGCCTTTCGACCACGGCGTTGGGGATATCGGGGTCGTAGTGGCTGTTGCCTATGCCCGAATCGTCGGTCACGTAGACGAAGTGCCCGCCCGTGTAAATAGCCGCGTGACGCGCGAGATACTCGCATAAAAGGCCTGCTCCGCTACAGAGAACGGGGTTTATGCGTATGCCCTTTTCGGCTGCCCTTCTCACGGCACGTTCGTAGCACGCTTTGTTAGAATCTTTTTCGTGCGGGGGCGCGTCGTAAATATTGAATATAATTTTAGTCGAATTTTCTTCGCCCCAGTTCTTTTCTACCGCCATCTCCAAAGCTTCGTCGAGCGCTTCGGGGTAATCGCCGCCGCCGTCGGCGCGTTGCTTTGCAAGGTTTTTGAGCTGAACGTTAAGGTTTTGCGACTCGGTCACGCGCATAAAGTCGTAATAAGCAAACTTTTCCCGATCTCCGTCGTCACGGTAGAAGAGAAACGCAAGGTCTATTTTCACGTTGGCGTTATCTTTTACGACGCGGTTTATAACGTCCGCAAGCTCGTTGGTGAGATACGATAACTCGTCGCCCATAGAGCCGGTAACGTCGACGACGAACATAAGCTTGATAAGCGCTTCTTTTTGCGCGCCAGCGCTCATATCTACGGTTATTTCACGGTTTTCCGCTGTAAACGAAGAAGTTGCGACGTTTACGCCGCTCGTCACGGTAATAGCGCCGTCTTCGGTTTCGGGGAAGAGATACGCAACGCCGCGCGCGTCGGTCACAGAATAGAACTCGCGCTGATCTTTTCCGTAATACTTGATCTTCGCCCCGATAACGGGCGTTTCGCCGTCGGTGACTTTTACGGTCACGCGGTTGGCGGTGTCAAAACCCCAGCGGTCGTGATCGTAGAAGTGATAGAATCTGCCCTCGGGAGTTATTAAGCGCTTTTCCGTTTCGCCCGTCTTTTCGCCGCTCTCCGAATTCTGAACGTCGCTTGACGAGTCGTCGGCTTCGATTTCTTCATAAACGGCTTCGTCGAAGAGTTTAAGGAAATATTCGTAATAAATATTGTCGTTCCAAGCCGACGCGGTTATAAGCCCCGCAGGTCTTACGGGCTCGTTATCCTTAGGCGCTTCGGTTCCTTCGTCGATCGGTTCAACGCCTTCGGCTAATCCCGTGCGCCCGTCCCCACCGCCTACGATCTTGTCCGCAGCGTGATATTCGGGACCGCCGACGTAGCCGAAGCCTCCGTCTTTAACGTATCCGTTTGTGCAAGCAACGAACGCCGGACATGCCGCTATCGAAACTATCAACGCAAGAAAACGTCTGAAAAATTTTGCCATAATCTCACTCCTTTTTATATTATTTCCCGCCGACTTTCGGCATCCTTAAGCCGTTAAGCACAAAAAATCGTCGATAACCGACTTATAGGCGGGGATTTCCTTTTTTTACGCACGGTCGAAAACCGCATCGTTACGATCTTTACGCTTAAACTACAATTTAACGGCGACGTTTGTTCAGCTTTTGAACAAATTCCATTAAAACGCCCGATGATCTGATCGTCGGGCGTAAGTCAAGCGATATTATTCGGTTTTTTCGCCTGCGGCGAGTTTAACGCATTCGTAGCCGCCGTTGTAAACGCCTTGGGCGTTTAATTGATCGATACGGTCGCACATAGCGATAAGAATTTCTCTGTCGTCGACGATACGGTCGAGCATGTCGTTCATGGTCTTTTCGGTCGGGCACTCCCAAGTGGAATCACCGACTTCTCTGCCGTATATCGCGCCGTAAACTTCGTGACCGCCGATATGGCGCATAAACACCTTCGGGATAGGATAATACGCAAGTTCGCTCGGCTTCGTGACGAGAAGGTCGCAGTTGGGCATCAGAAGGTTGGTCGAGTAAACGGCTTCGAAGATATTTTCGTTGTAGATGGCGACGACGCCGTCCTCCTTGCCGTTCCTTATGGAAGCGTTATACGCTTTTAGACCTTCGTAATCGTTGAAGAACTTGCGGCATTCGATATTACCGACTTTCGCGGTAAGTTTATCGAAAACGCTCTTGTGGTCGCCGAAGTTTATAACGAGCGTTACTTTGCCCTGTTTTACGAGCGGAAGAAGATGTTTAACCATCGCGGCGAACTGTTTGAAGCCCGCGCCCGCGCCGCCTACCGTCATGAGCATACGAACGGGTTTTCCGCTCAAAGCTCTTTGCCTTCTCAGATCGTTATCTTCTTTTAGATTGACGAGCAATTCGTGGTCGATAAAGCAGCCTACGCGTTTCAATACGCTTGCGGGAAGCCCTTTGAGCGGCTTTTTATCGAAGCCGTTAAGCGTCTTGTACCCAAGATATGCAAACGGAGTCTGAACGGCGTGGATGGCGCCTTCGGAAAGATGAAGCCCCATCGGCCAGTTGTCGGGTATGGCGTTCACGACGTGCGTAAGCCCCGCGTGCACCGCGCCCTGACTCGGCCAGACGTGCGTTGCGATATACGGAATATCCTTGGGGATATTCTTGTAAATGGGAACGAGCAGTTCGCTGTTCTTTTGGTCTTTGGCGTTATAGCTTATCTTCTTGAAGCCTTCGCAGTTGAGCGGCTCCCACAAAAGTTTGTTGAAGAGTTTGGACTTCTGCGAGATACGCGACGCCATGGAATAAAGATCGTTCTGGTGACGTATCATCTTGGAGCCGGTGGCGTCAAAGGAAGCAAGGTCGAGCCAGTACGGGTGATAGCCAAGCGCTTTCGCACAGGAAGCTATCGCCATGGAAATACGATAGTGCCCGAAGCCCATGCGGATATTGCCGACGATAAGCCCCTTTTCATCGAAGGTCTGCGTTTCACCGTCGGTAAAGACTACGTTGTCCGCACCCATAAAATCGAGCGTCGGGATAGGCTTGAAGGCGAGTTTATAGTCGGCGGCGGAGTCGTCACCGAACTTCTTTATATAACTTTTTTTGGACTTTTCGGCTTGTTTTACGGTTTTAGCGTCCATCTCGTTGCCGAAAATGACCGAGCTTTTATCTGTCATAAATAATTCCCCTTTTGGTGTTGTAAACGATCGACTTTTCTTCACCGTCGATCTCGTATTTTAATTCAATAAGGTCGCGCCTGCGCGCAAAGCCGATAAAATGAGCGTTCCTGAAAATATTGAGAGCTTCGTCGAGCTGCGCTTTTTTAGCCTGGTCGTAGTTTGCGATATCGTCGGAAGTCATTATCACAGAGCCGAGCAGGGCGTTGACGGTCACGAGCGCCCTTCTCTGTTCAACCGAAAGGCTTATGTTGTCGTCGCGGAGAAGGAACACGTCGGGATCATTGCCGAACAGCCTGTCGTTCATAAACGATCTGAAAACGGTATTCTGAATAGTCGTCTTGGTGGATATCCTTTCGTTGTGCATAAAGCGCATGTACCAGATATCGTCGAACTTCAACGACACGTCGGGTCCGATACGCATATACTCGAACTTGCCCGCCGCGTTTAAAAGCGTGGCGCCGCAACCGAGAATTATCTTGCCTTTTAAAACTTTGCGTATAAAGTCGTAAGCGCTTTCGGCGACCATACTGCGAGTCTTGCCCGCGACCATAGGAAGGTTTACGCCGTAAAGGAAATCGAGCTTAAAGAAGTCGAACCCGAGCTCAACGTAATAGCGCAGGCACTTTTCAACGTAGGCGCGCGCTTTAGGGATATCGAGATTAAATGCGTAAAAACCGCTCCAGTTGGCGCCGCATTTGACGACTTCGCCGCCGAACGAAAACCAGTCGCGATGCTCGTTAAAAACTTTGCTCTTCTCTTCCGCTACGAACGGGGCGAGCCAGATACCCGCCTTCATGCCGTGCGAATGCACCTTGTCGACGATGCCTTTGAGCCCGTTCGGGAACTTTACCTTGTCTATATCCAGCCAGTCGCCCACGAAAGTTTCGTAGCCGTCGTCTATCTGGAAAAGCTCGAAGCGGTCGTCGAGCGCGTCGAGATCGCGAAGAATTATCTGCTCGTTTATGTCCTGATAATAGTTGTACCAGGACGTATAGCCGAGAATTTTAGGGATATTTCTCTTCGGGAAGAACTCGTTGAAGAGCGCAAGTCCTTTTTCGTAGTCGTACGAATAGCAGTAGTCGGAAACGGTGAAATCTTCGCCTGCGGATAAAGTAAGCCCGTCAAGCTCGTTTCTGATACTGATTTCGCCCGTCTTTCTGTCGACGACGATGACGAGATAGGCGTTTTTATAGTTGGCGTTGAAGATGAAAAATTCGCTTCCGCCCTTGACGTAGAGAACGTCGTAGCCGTGAAGTATCTTTCCGTCGTAATCGAAAAACGTCGTGTCGCCGTAGCGGTCGAAAGCGTAAGCGCGGACGAGCGGCTTGGGAAGCCTTTTTACGTTGTGTTCCTTTTCGGAAAGGAAGTATTCCTTCGTCTTCGTCCAGGACTGATAGCCGTTGATTAACACGAGCGACTTTCTTTCGGCTCTCGCCACGCCCCTTTGAGTGCATTTTTCGATAGTCACGTCGCGTTTGGCGGTGACGGTCACCGTGCGGCGAAAACCGTTATCGGTAGCCGAAACGGTGAAAAACTCGTCCTCGTATTCGCCCACGGGAGAGAAGGCTATTTCCGTCTTCTCTCCGCCCGCGGGGATAAATCTTAATTTATAATCGGCAAGTCGTTCAGTTTTCTTCATCTTTCTTTTCTTCGGTAGTTACCTGCTCTGTTTGAGCGGCTTTCTTTTCGTCGATGGTCTTCATTATCTTCTTTTCATTGTAGAACATAAGAAGGACGGCGCCGAGTACGCAGAATACTACGGCGACGATACCCACTATCGTCATACCCGTAACGGAAGCCGTGATTTCGTTGGCGTTGGGTTTCTGAGTCGTGCCGATTATAGCAAGCGACGTAAACAGAAGCATAGCAAGCGACTGACCGAACTTCATTGCGAAAGTTCTCGCCGCAAAGAACATACCTTCTCTGTTTTCGCCCGTTTCGATACCGTCGGCTTCGGCTACGTCGGCAACGATAGACTGCGGAATGATGCCGAGAAGCGCCATCGGGAAGGCGGCTATAACGCAAATGAGTACGCCGTAAACGATACCCGGGATAGCGGTGGTGCCGATAACGCCGATAAGCGCCGCGATAACGTACGCGAGAGCAAGCCCCAAAAACCCTGCGATGGTGAGTTTCTTCTTGCCGAACTTCTTGACGAGCCCCGAAACGACGGGATAGAAGCAAGCCGAAAGAATGGTCATGCCGCCAAGGAAGTACATCGTAAACGATTCGTCAAGATTCATTGAAACCTTTACGAAGAAGGGAAGCCCCGTCTGGAAGAGCGTGAGCCCTACCCAGTACATAATGTCGGAGAGAGCGAACGTTCTGAAATCTCTGTTCTTGAAGGTCGCGCCGAGCGATTTGAGCATGTTGGAGTTGGAAGGCTGTGCGTCGACGAATTCCTTTTCGTTAAGGAAGAAGGTCGGGATAAGCATGCAGACTGCGGCGATAACTGCAAGAACTATGAAGCATATACGATAGCTCCACGCAAAGCCTACGCTGCCCCTTATCATACCCGCGAACACGAAGGGCGTGTAAGCGAGCATGGTGCCGGCAAAGTAAGTAAGGGAGATGGAAGTGGAAATGAACATTCTGTCTTCCTGAGTCTTGCCGAACTCGGAGATGAGCGCGTTATAGGGCGTGCAGTACATGGTCATAAAGAGATAGAACAAAATGATGAATACGGATATCCAGGCAACGTTCCAGCCGCTTATCTTATCTACGGGAGCGCAGAAAAGGAGAACGGTAACGATTGCGAGCGGGATAGCCGCGTACTGCATGAAGGGAATACGTCTGCCGCGGGGGTTGCGGCTTCTGTCGGACAAAGACGCGATGAGCGGGTCGGTCACGGCGTCGAACACCCTTGAAAGGGCGGTTATAAGGCCGAGAACAGTCAGGAACCCGCCGATGACAAGACCGGGTGTTATGTACTGCGTTGCGTTGAAGTTGGTGATATCGCCTGAAGTGGGCAGATAAAAGGTTACGAGCCAGGCGCTGATGATGCCGCTCAAAGTTGACCAGCCGAGTTGACCTACGGCAAAGATCCACATCTGTTTTTTAGACAAACGTTTCATTGTGACTATAAGCTTTTTACGTCCGCTTGACGCTTACTCCTTATGCATTATATTTTTGTCTTTCCCGCGCGGACGCCGCGGAAGCGTAAGCCTTTTACTGAAAAACACACGGCTCACTTTTAATAGCATAACATATTTATTTAGTTAATTCAATAGCAAATCGAAAATTTATACGAAAAATTATTCAGATATTTATTTTCGCAATTTAATTCCTAATTTATAATTTTAAAAAACTCCGCCGTCGCGTTATGCGACGGCGGAGTTTTTTTATCAGCCGTTTCTGTCGGCTATCATATCTTTTACCTTCATAAGCCGCGTAGTGGCGGCGCGTTCGTTCTCGTCGAGCTTGGAACGGATATAATCTATCGTTTCGTTGAGCTGCGGTATCATAACGTGTTCGAGCGCGTTCACCCTGCGCTTGTTACGCTCTATCTCCGCCGCGAGCATGGCGACGGTTTTTTCGACTTCGGCAAGCTTCATCATCTCGACGATAACTTCGGATATTTTCTTTACAGAGTAATCGGCTTCCGACGTTATTTCGGCAAACGCGTAAGGAAGTTCTCCGCCCGCGGCTCCGTTTACGGTGATTTTAGGCACGTCGACGCTCATTATATTATCGGTCGAATACTCCACGTCGAGCTTGACTTTCGGTATGGAAAACGCCTTCTCGAGCTGCGCTCGGGAAGAAACGCCGCTCGCGTACGCAAATTGAGCAAGACAGTCTGAAAGCTCCTTCTCAACTTCGTCGCGAAGCCGTTTATTCTCTTTTATAAGCACGGAAAACCGCCTTATCATTTCATCCGACTTATCTTTTAAGAGCTTATGCCCGCGGACGGCTGTGGACAGCCTGCCCTTTAAGCGTTTAAGCTCCATTCTCGTCGGATTGACGTTAAGTCTTGCCATTGAAAACTCCGATAAAAGTCTGTAAAGCGCCGAATTACTCGGTCATATATTTGTCGATGTACTTTTCCTTTATTCTCTTGAGCTCGCTTCGCGGAAGTATCTTCAAAAGATCCCAGCCGATATCGAGCGTTTCTTCGATGGTGCGGTTGGTCTCGAAGCCTTGGGAAACGTATACCTTTTCAAACTCTTCGGCAAACTTGGCGTAAAGCTTATCGGTAGCGGTAAGAGCCGCGTCGCCTAAAATCGCCGAAAGTTCTTTGCAGTCCTTCCCGCGTGCGTAAGCCGAGAAGAGCTGGTTCATCGTATCGGCGTGGTCTTCTCTCGTCTTGCCGTCGCCGATACCCTTATCTTTAAGCCTTGAAAGCGACGGAAGTACGTCTATAGGCGGATTAACGACCTTTTTGTACAGATCGCGCGACAAGATTATCTGACCTTCGGTGATATAGCCCGTAAGGTCGGGGATGGGGTGCGTCTTGTCGTCTTCGGGCATGGTAAGGATAGGTATCTGAGTGATAGAGCCTTCCTTGCCGCGGATACGCCCCGCGCGTTCGTAAAGCTGAGCAAGGTCGGTATAGAGATATCCGGGATAGCCGCGGCGGCCGGGAACTTCCTTTCTCGCCGCCGAAACTTCGCGAAGCGCTTCGGCGTAGTTGGTTATATCCGTCATTATGACGAGAACGTGCATTCCGCACTCGAAAGCAAGGTACTCGGCGCAAGTAAGCGCCATACGCGGCGTTGCGATACGCTCGATAGCCGGGTCGTTGGCAAGGTTAGTGAACAAAACCGTCCTGCCGATGGCGCCCGTTCTTCTGAAATCTTCGGCAAAGTATTCGGCTTCTTCAAACGTGATGCCTATCGCCGCGAAAACGACGGCGAACTTACTGTCCGAATTTCTCACCTTTGCCTGACGCGCTATCTGCGCGGCAAGCTCGGCGTGCGGAAGACCGCTCATCGAGAACACGGGAAGTTTCTGCCCCCTGACTAACGTATTGAGCCCGTCGATCGCCGACACGCCCGTCTGTATGAACTCGTTGGGGTAATCTCTTGCGGCGGGGTTGATAGGCTCGCCGTTTACGTTGAGTTTCTTTTCGGGGATAATGGGCGCGCCGCCGTCACGGGGGTTACCCATGCCGTCGAAAACTCTTCCGAGCATATCCTGCGAAACGCCGAGAGATAAGCTTCTGCCTAAAAATCTCGCTTTGGAAGTGGAAATCTTCAAGCCCTGCGTATTCTCGAAGAGCTGAACTACCGCTTTATCGCGGTTGACTTCGAGAACTTTACCGCGGCGGATTTCGCCGTTTTCCTGCGTGATTTCGACGAGTTCGTCGTACTTTACGCCTTCAACACCTTCGACGAGCATAAGCGGGCCGACGACTTCTTTAATTGTCTTGTACTCTTTATACATTGTCGCCTCCGACGCAGAGAGCTTTAAGCTCGGCAGAAAGTTGCGTTTCGATTTCGTCGAACGCGGAAAGTTCGGACTCTTCGAGATATTTCGCCCTGCCGATGCGTTCTTTGGCGGGGCAGTTCAGGATATCGTCGAGTTCGGCGTAGCTTGCTACGGCTTGATTGCCGAGTTCGTAAAACGCCTTGATAAGCTTTAACATTCTGTATTGCTTTTCAAGCGAAGTGTAAGTATCCGTTTCGTGGAAGGCGTTCTGATGGAGATAGTCTTCTCTTACCATTTTCGCCGTTTCCATAGTCATTCTGTCTTTATACGAGAGCGCGTCCATACCGACAAGACGGACTATTTCGTCGAGATTGGCTTCTTCCTGCAAGATGCTCATAACGAACGCGCGCAGTTTCATAAAGTCTTCGCCGACGTTGTCGTCAAACCATTTTTTCATTCTGTCGGCGTAGAGCGAATAGCTTATCAGCCAGTCTATCGCGGGGAAGTGGCGCTTGTACGCGAGCGAAGCCGACAGCCCCCAAAAGACTTTTACTATTCTCAAAGTAGCCTGCGAAACGGGCTCGGAAAGGTCGCCGCCCGGGGGCGATACGGCGCCTATAGCCGTGACCGAACCTTTCACGTTCTCGCTTCCGAGCACCTTGACGATGCCCGCGCGTTCGTAGAATTCGGCAAGTCTTGACGCAAGATACGCGGGATAACCTTCGTCGCCGGGCATTTCTTCGAGTCGCCCGCTCATCTCGCGGAGCGCTTCCGCCCAACGCGAAGTGGAATCCGCCATGATAGCCACGTCGTAACCCATATCGCGGAAGTATTCGGCGATCGTGATGCCCGTATAAATAGAAGCTTCACGCGCGGCGACGGGCATATCCGAAGTGTTGGCGATAAGCACGGTTCTCTTCATTAGCGGCTCGCCCGTTTTCGGGTCTTTGAGTTCGGGAAACTCGTTTAAAACGTCCGTCATCTCGTTGCCGCGTTCGCCGCAGCCTACGTAAATAATTATATCCGCGTCAGCCCATTTTGCAAGTTGGTGCTGAACTACCGTTTTTCCGCTTCCGAAAGGTCCCGGTACCGCCGCGACGCCGCCCTTTGCTATGGGGAAGAGAGTATCAATAACTCTTTGCCCGGTGACCATGGGCATAGAAGGCGTCATTTTTTCTTTATAAGGTCTTGCCTTTCTGACGGGCCAGCGGGTGAGCATGGTAAGCGGGAAGCGTTTGCCGTCTTTCTCTAACACGGCGACCGTTTCGGTCACGTTGAAAAGCCCGCTCTCTATGGACACGACCTTTCCGCTCACGCCGTAAGGCACCATTATTTTATGAAGCACTATCGGCGTTTCGGCGACCGTTCCGACGACGTCGCCCGAAGTTACTTCGTCGCCGACGGAAACGGCAGGCTTGAACTCCCACTTCTTTTCGTGGTCGATATTGTCTACTTTAACGCCGCGCGAAATCCTGTCGCCGCTTTTTTCAACGAGTTTGTCGAGCGGGCGCTGTATGCCGTCGAATATCCCGCCGATGAGCCCGGGGCCGAGTTCAACGGAAAGAGCCTGCCCCGTGGTTTCGACTTTGTCGCCCACGCCAAGGCCTGACGTTTCTTCGTAGACCTGAATGGAAGCTTTATCTCCGCGAAGCTCTATAACCTCGCCTATAAGCCCGTTATCGCCTACTTTTACGACGTCGTAGATCTTTACGTCCGCCATGTTTTCGGCGACCGTCAGCGGCCCGGAAACTTTTACGATTTTACCCTGCATTTACCTTTCCTCTTTATTAAACAAAATATCTACGCCGAGCGCGCGCTCCATGTGTTCTTTGAGCTTTTTTACGGCGTAACCCGTGCTGCCGCCTTCCGACGGGATAGGAACTATCACGGGGTAAGGCTGTTCGTTCATTCTCGAAATAAGATCGTCCAAAGGATCGGCGAGATCGTCGGTTATGAATATGACCTTGTAAGTCATCGCGAGCCTTCTCAACGTTTCGCGCGCCTTCAAGGCGTCGTCCGCGGGATATGCGTCCACGCCGCCGGCTTTAAAGGCGAGCACGCTGTCGCCGTTACCGATTATAGCCGTTTCACCCTGCATAACAATCAACCAGCCTTGCAATAATTTTATCTTTATCCGCGCGGCAACGCTTCAAAGCCATCACCACGCGAACGTTCTTCATTTCGCATAATTTATAGTTCACGTAGACGAGCAACGGAACGCTCCCTTCCGTTTCGAACCGTTTTTCTTTGAGCTTTTCCATAGCGAAGCTCTCGGCGCGGCGTTCGGTGTCGACGAGCGCTAAGCTCGCAGCCTTCTCTTCAAAAGCACTCTTTACGAAATCGTAATAGGGCGTTCTCAAAAGCTTGTCGAGCGCCTTGTCTTTCTCGCCCGAAGCTATCAGAGAAAGCGTTTTCACGCTTATCTTTCCGCCGTCTATATACTGTTTTTCAACGCCCTTTTCACCGTTTGAACGGAGCGCGGCGCATACGTTTTTCGCGTCTATCTCGAAGGCGACGTTTTCCTTCCACACGGAGCCTGCCGCCGTTTTCAGCATAAACGAATAGTACGCGCGAAGGAAAATAAGGCTTACGTCCACGCCGCTTGCTTCTCCCGCTTCAAAGAGTTCCAAAGCCTGTTTCATCGGCGATAAAAGATACTGCGGCATCTCCGTTTTTTCACCGTGCGCGGCGCTTAAAAGAAGCGATTTATCCACTACCCCGTCGGGCATGAAAGCAGTTACCGCGACTTCGGCGTATACGCTCCTTACCGCGCATTCGGCGTTATGAAAATCGTTACGCGCGGCGACCGCCCGAACGAAGTTTTCGTTCGGGGCGTACTGCTTCAAAAAGCCCATGAGAGCTTTCCACTCGGCGGAAATAAGCGTTTCGTAGTCAGACGGAGCGGCGCCCGAAACGGCTTCGCCGCCGAAGCCCGTTTCGCTCAAAAGCCTGAACGCTTCGACGTCGTTTGCGGCGTCCGCCATCTGAATAAACTTATCCCTGCCGATAAGGTACTTCTCTCTCGATTTTACCAGCCCGTTCACGAAAACGGTGTTCTTCATGGTCATAGCGATTTACCCGAACAGTTTTGCGGCGATCTCGGCTTCCGTCCTTTCGCGGGCGTCGGAAACGAGCGCGGAAAACGTAAGGTCCTTATCGAATTTTTCGCCGGAAAGAATTATTCCGCCGTCGAATTTACCCGTCTTTTCCACGGTGAGATAAAACTTTTTGCACGCTTCGTCGCTTTCGAGCTCGCCCGCGTCTATCGGGCAGTTTTCGGAGATTATCACCTTATCGCCCGTTTGAGCGAAAGTTGCTATAAGTTTTTTGACGAAAGCGAGATAATCTGCCTTTTTGAGCGCGAGAAGGCGTGAGTACGCGTCTTGATACACTTTGCCTACTATCTGCTGTTTGGCGGCGAGTATACTCTTTTGCGTTCTCAGTTCCGAGGCGTTTTTGCGCCTGCTTAAAAGAATCTGAGCGTCGCTTTCGGCGCGAGCTTTGGCGGCGGAAAGATACTCTTCGGCGTTCTTTTCCGCAAGGCTTTTTTGAGCTTCGCGGTAAGCTTCCGCTTCGGAAATTATCTTTTCCGCTTCGGCGCGGGCGTCGGATAAGATGCTCTCGCAAAGCGCGGCGGAACTCATATCCGCCGTACTTCCCGTTAAGTTCTTACTTTCCATTTCAATTAAAAGTTAAGCATAATGCCGAGAACGAGCGCCAAGATAGCGTAGAACTCGACCATTGCGGGGAAGAGAACGTATTTGCCGGATCCCTCGCTGTTTTTGCCGACGGCGTAAATGCACGCGACAGCCGTTTTAGCTTGGAATATCGCCGAAAGCATACCGGTTATTCCGAGAACTACGGTCGCAAACAGCATCTGCCAGCCGCTTTGAGTCGTTGCGATCGCGGCGACAGAACTCGATTTCATTACCGCGAGAACGAACCCGTAAATACCTTGGGTTGCGGGCAGCAACGCTAAAACGATGACTTTCGAGAACTTCTTCCCGTCTTCGGCGAGAACGCCCGCCGCGGCGGAACCGGTCTTATAAAGCCCGTACGCCGAACCTGCACCGCATAGAACAAGACACAAGACCATACCGAGTACGCCGAGTACCTGTCCGTTTAAAGCTTCTTCCATAATAAAATATCCTCCGATATCGTTTTTTTCTTTATTTTCGGCGACTGTTTTCGTCGCCGCTTTTTGTCGCGCCTTCAAAGAAAAGGCGGCTTATCATTTTTCAAAATAGGTATGAGCGAATTTGTTTCCGAAAGGCGTGAAAAGTTCGCCTTCGCCTTCGTAGAACTTCCCGAAGAACTCCACGTATTGAAGTCTTGCGTCGTGGATATACGCGCCGAGAAGGTTTATCGCAAGGTTGAAAACGTTACCCACAATTATCAGCACG
>CACXHH010000070.1 GCA_902767455.1 uncultured Eubacteriales bacterium | reverse complement strand
GATACAGGGAAGTTCCGTTGGTTCCGCGTCTTCCGAAAAACAGGTCGAAAACTGGGTGAAAAAGGGATAAAAACGAGCGTATATCAAGGAGAAAACTATGGAAAACAAGCAGTTATCGTCTTTCCCGATAGGCGAAGTAAATTCTTACGGAAAGTATTTTATCGGTCAGAGCTATCTTGCTCCGCTCGCGCTCAAACCTATCCCGACGTTCAACGTAACTTTCGAGCCGTCCTGCCGCAACAACTGGCATATCCATCACGCAAAAACGGGTGGCGGGCAGATGCTCATCGTCGTTGCGGGCGAAGGCTGGTATCAGGAATTCGGCTCTCCCGCCCGTAAACTGAAAGCGGGAGACGTCGTAGTTATACCCGCCAACGTCAAGCACTGGCACGGAGCCGCCAAAGACAGCTGGTTCCAACACGTTGCGCAGGAGATACCCGGAACGGAAACTTCCACCGAGTGGTGCGAGCCCGTTTCGGACGAAGAATACTTAAAACTTTCGTAATAATTTAAACGAAATTAAATAATAAATATATCATATTGAAACGATACGACCGTCGCGTGAAGTTTTCCGCGGCGGTTTTTTTGAAAATTTTTTTCGTTCTTCTTTATCTTTAAAATAATAAGAATTTGCGGCGTTTTTTGTCTGTGAAGCTCGGTTTATTGACCAAAATGGCAAAAAAATATTTTTGGAAACGTTTCCAAATCGCTTGCGTTGATAAAAAGTGTATGATATAATGCACGTATAAAGGGAATTGTTTTTTTAAGGGGAGAATATGGCAGGACTCAGTTTAAGACATATTTATAAGGAATACGTAGGAAAAACGAAAAGCAAAAAAGGCTCGGCGAATCATCGTTCGGGCGATTTTCTCGCCGTCAAAGATTTCAATCTCGAGATCGAAGACGGCGAATTTATTGTTTTCGTAGGACCTTCGGGGTGCGGCAAATCCACTACTTTAAGAATGATAGCCGGGCTTGAAGAGATAACGGGCGGAGAGCTTTATATCGACGGCAAACTCGTCAACGACGTCAGCGCCAAAGACAGGGATATCGCCATGGTTTTCCAAAGCTACGCGCTCTATCCGCATTTAAACGCCTACGACAATATTTCCTTCGGCTTGAAGATGCGCAAGATAGCCGTTGAAAAGAAAGACGAAAACGGCAACCCCGTTCTCGAAATAGACAAAAAACGCGTTAAAGAGCTGAAAGCTAAAGTAAAAGAGCTTACCAAAGATGCTCAAAACAGCGAAGGCGACGAAAAAGCTTCTATCGAGCAAAGACTGGCGGTTATGCTGAAAGATCTCGATTATTATTCTTCCACCCCCGTTCAGGCGTATACTTACAGGCACATGACGAAGGAAGAGATCGCCGAAAAGGTCAACTGGGCAGCCGATATTCTCGGCATACAGGATCTTTTGTATACCAAACCTTCCGAAATGTCGGGCGGGCAAAGACAGCGTATCGCGCTCGGAAGAGCCATGGTAAGGGGACCGAAGGTATTCCTTCTCGACGAACCGCTTTCAAACCTTGACGCCAAGCTCCGCACGACCATGCGCTCGGAGATAGTAAAGCTCCACAACAAGCTCAAAACGACGTTCATCTACGTCACGCACGACCAGATCGAAGCTATGACCATGGGCACGCGCATAGTAGTTATGAAAGACGGCGTCGTTCAGCAGACGGACACCCCGACCGATTTATTCGATTATCCCGAAAACAAGTTCGTGGCGGGCTTTATAGGAACTCCGCAGATGAACTTCTTCGACGTGACCGTCGCAAAAGTCGGCGACGAACTCGTCGTGAAATTTGCCGACGGGCAAACGCTATATTATCCCGTTTCAGCCTTCCCGCGCTTTGAAGAGAGCTACCTTGACGGAGCCGAAAGGGCAGTGGTGCTCGGCGTTCGCGGCGAAAACGTTTACTTCGACGAAGGCGGCATTGCGGTGACTCTGACCGTAAAAGAAGTGCTCGGAAACACCACTCAACTCTTCGTGAAGTTTGAAAACGACGAAAAAGATTACATAATTTGCGCCGCCGGGAGAAATACTTACGAGCAGAACGACGTTCTGAAAATCAAGTTCGAGGCTGAAAAGATGTACTTCTTCGATAAAGAAACGGAGAAAACGCTTCTCAAAAAGCCGACGCGCAGTAGTAAATAATATGGAAAAATTAAAAGCTTTCGCTTTCGGCTTTTTTTCGGACAAGCACGCCGAAAAAGCTACGAAAGGCGGGTTCGGGCTGTTTTTCATAAATATAATAATAGCGGTCGCGCTGATATTGCTCGGAAACGTTTTAGCGGAAACCGTTTCCTTCTACCCGAGATACGAAGGAGCGACCACGCTCAAAGCCACCGTCGATAATCTCTTCGAGCCGCAAAACTCCGATAACGCGATAAGATTATTCGTCGACGCGAACAAATACGTCACGGCAAAACGGGGCGGCGGCGAATACGCGCAAGAATTGCTCGTCAACACCTTCTCTTTTGAAGAAGACCGCGCCGCGTACTCGGCGGACGGGTTCAATATAGTCGTCGACACGCGCGACGCGTCGCTTTACGACGATTTCGAAGCGTATTACGAGTCCAAAGACGGCGACGGGCTTACGATAACGAACGAAGAGTATTCGGCTCTTTCCGAAGCGGCTAAAAAAGGCTTCGCGTTTAAGGTGAGATACACTTTGAACGCCGTCGACACTTCCGACGAAAAGACCGAAGAGCGCGAAACGTATTTATCCGAAAACGGTAAAGAACAGGCGTTAAAAGAGCTGAAAGAAAAGCTTTCGTCGGGAGAGATAGACGAGCTTTTATATAAAAACAAGGTGTGGGCGCTTTACGCGAACGCGCTGTACCCTGAGCTTTATACGCTCGGAATAAACTCCGACGCGCCGCTACTTAGAAATTATTACTACGAAACTTATACGCTCAAAGGTCAGACGGACTATCTGTTCGTGTTCAACGATTCGATAGTCGGTTGCTTTAAAACGGCGAGCGGACAAGTCGAAGAGTTTTACGGTTTTTACGAAAACTTTTCGTCAGGCGAAATAACGAAAAGCGAAGGGTTTATAAAGACGGCGTATTCTTCGAGCGTGTATCTCAGCCGCTACGTTGCGTTTATGAACGTTATGCGCTTTCTGCCGGTGTATCTCGTTATGCCGATAGTCGCGGCGCTCATAGCTTATCTTATTATAAAGATAGGCGAACGCGAGAAGGCGAGAAAATTCCTTGAAGTGTTCGGGATAATATCGACGTATATAGCATGGTCGGCGCTTTTCGCGGCGATGGCTACGTTCGCTCTCTCCTTCGTCATAAGCAGAAAAATCATATTTGCTACGATCTCGGTAAGCTTTTTCGTCGTATTGACGATAAGGTCGACCGTCTGGTTTATAACCGATATATTAAAACGTAAAAAAGAAGCCGAAAACGAAGAGCGGACCGATATAGAAGCAGCTCAAAAGTAATTCGGCGTTAAAGGTGAAAAATTGATAGTTTGCGTTGGTGAAATACTCGCCGATATGATAGGCGAAGAAAAAAACGGTTGCATGGTTTACGAACAAAAGGCGGGCGGCGCTCCCTTCAACGTTGCGTGCGCGGCGAAGAAATTCGGGGCAAAGGTCGCATTTTCGGGAAGCGTTGGCGACGATATAATAGGAAAAAGCCTTTTATCTTTCGCCAAAGCCCGTAAATTTGACGGCTGTTACGTTAAAAAGAACGCGAAAAAGAACACCACTCTCGCGTTCGTTTCGATAGATAAGACGGGCGAACGCTCCTTCTGTTTTTTCAGAAAGAACACCGCCGACGCGTTTATCTCTCAACCGAGCGATAAACTTCTCGATAAAGCCGATATCGTGCATATAGGCTCGCTTATGCTTTCCGAAAAGCGCGGCTTGGCGTTTATAGAAAAGCTCGTCGAAAGGGCTGAAAAGCGCTCGATAAAGATAAGTTTCGACGTAAACTTCCGCTCGGATATATTTAAAGACGAGCAAGAAGCCGTCAAGGTCTATAAAAAGATACTTCCGCTTGCCGATATTTTGAAGTTTTCGGAAGACGAGATCGAAGTTTTCGGAAAAGATTATATCGAAACCGAGCTTAAAGACAAACTTATCTTCGTAACGCTCGGCTCGAAGGGCAGCCGCTTTACGTTCGGCGACAGAAGCGGTTTCGCACCCACGATAAAAGTCGATTGCGTGGACACCACGGGCGCCGGCGACGCGTTTTACGCGGGCGTTCTCACCAAGCTCGACGGAAAAGTTTTATCCGAGCTTTCCGACGAAGAACTTTACAAAATACTTGAGTTCGCAAACGTATGCGGCGCGCTCAATACCCGCGGCAAAGGCGCTATCGACTGTCTTCCGACGTCAGAAGAAATAAACGAAATTTTAACGCACGCGCACAAAATCGCGTGAACGCAATGAAAAACAAGGAAAGAGTATATGAATAAGGTTTTAAGAAACGTAGCTATCTTGATTTTGTCCGTGATATCGGTCGCGGCGCTTGCGGCGCTCGCGTTCGCATCCCCCGAAACGGCTATTGCCGAAGGCGTTACGCTCGAAAGCGGCGGCGACACTTTCAGGCTTTCCGACGCCGAGTACGAAGCGGACGAGAAATTCGTCTACACGGCGGTAGCCAACTTTGAAAACGGCAACGCCGCGGGGCTCGTTTTCGGCGGAAACAAAGACGAAAGATACTTCGTTTTCAACGTAGACAGAAACGAAAACAGAGTAAAACTCTTATACTTCACCGTACAAAACGGCGCGACAAAAGCCAAAGAGCTTCTCGTCGATTACTTTATCGGCAACGACAAAATGACCGACAGCGAAAGAGATTTCGTCGCTCCTAAAGTCAAAAACGTCGATAAAGTACAGCTGAAAGTTATAATCACTCCCGAAAACG
>CACXHH010000069.1 GCA_902767455.1 uncultured Eubacteriales bacterium | reverse complement strand
CTTTTCCACGGCGTCGTCCGCGCTTTCGACGTATTCTGCTCCCGCCGCGACGAGATTTGCGACCGTTTTTTCGTTTCGTTTGCTCTTGTCGTCGTCGTAAATAAAGACTTTCGCGCCGCGTTTCAAGAGCGCTTCTGCCGCGCTTTTACCCGACGACGAAAGACCTATTACCGTAAAAATCTGTTTTCTTATATACATTTCAACCCCCGATATAACGTATCAAAGACGCAAGCCCCGCGGCGAGCGTCACGAGTTTATAGCAGTAAACGATCTTGCTTTCGGCGTGACCTTTATGCTGAAAGTGATGGTGGAGCGGAGCCATTAAAAACACCCGTTTTTTTGTGCGTTTGTAGTGCGCGACCTGAATTATCACGGAAAGCCCGCTCGCAACGAAAGTTATCCCGATTATCGGGATATACAGCACGTTGCCCGAAAATATCGAAATGGAAGCTATAAGCCCGCCGAGCGCGAGAGAGCCCGTATCGCCCATAAAAACGCTCGCCTTTTTCGTGTTGAACGCCAGAAACCCCGCGAGCGAAAAAGCCGTAGTCACGCAAAGAAGAGCCATATTGTCGTATTCGCTTTCGGCAAGAGCGTCGCTCGGAAGAAGCGACTTCTGACAGACGACGAGCGCCGCCGTAAAGAAGAGATAGAGCGCGGAGTTGGTCGCGGCAAGCCCGTCGAGCCCGTCGGTAAGGTTTACGCAGTTGCTCGCCGCCAAAAACACGACGACCGAAAAGGGAATAAACAATATTCCGAGATCGAACTTATTTTCGGTAAACGGGAAAAACTGCTCGCAAAGCCCCATTCTGTACGCGAAAACGCTCGCTATAACGGCTACGACCGTCTGGAACGCTATCTTTTGCAACGGCGTGAGCCCTTCGTTTCTTTTAAACTTTATCTTGATGAAGTCGTCGAGAAACCCGACCGCCGCGTAAGCGAAAAATATCGCCGCCGCGGCAAACGCGTTTGCGCCGCTCCCGCGTGAAAAAAGCGCGTAAACGACGATCGACGGGATAACGAATATCACCCCGCCGACCGTCGGCGTACCGTTTTTGTCTTTATGTTCGGTGACGTAGCCCGAGATCGTCTGTGAAAATTTCAGTTTTTTAAGCGCCTTTACGCAAAAATACCCGAAAACGAGCGATACTCCGAGCGAGATAAGCGCCGCGAAAACGTATTTACGCATTATTATCTATGATCTCCGAAACGACTTTTTTGTCGTCAAAATCGTGTTTTACTCCCATTATTTCCTGATAAGTTTCCGCGCCCTTGCCCGCGATAAGCAAGGCGTCGCCCGCTTTGAGTTCTTTAACGGCGTACTCTATTGCGGCGCGCCTGTCGACGATGGTGATATAATCGAGCGTGGCTTCCCTTAAACCCGTTTCCGTTTCGCGGATAATGGCGAGCGGGTCTTCGTAACGCGGGTTATCTGAAGTTAGCACTACGAAATCGGCTATATCGCCCGCGGTTTTGCCCATCAAAGGTCGTTTTTTCGCGTCGCGGTCGCCGCCGCAGCCGAATACGAGAACGAGATTGCCGCTCGTCACTTTGCGAAGGAATATAAGGCTTTTTTCGAGTCCGTCGGGAGTGTGGGCGTAATCGACGAAGATATCCGCGCCATTAAAAGACGAAACGAATTCCATTCTGCCCGCGACGGGCTTTATCGAGCTTAGAGCGGAAACGACGTCGTCGCTTTCCGCGCCGAGAAGCTTGGCGCAGGTTATCGCGGCGAGTTGGTTGTAAACGTTGAATACGCCGAGAAGTTTCGTATCGACGTCCAAAAGCTCGTCGAAGTAGTTCACGACGAATTTCGTGCCCGTCTTTTCTTCGCGTATCATCGCGGCGAAAACGTCGGACGGCTTGTATATTCCGTAAGTGTAAACGCCGACTGCGCCGCGCCCATAGAGAGCGTTGGCTATTTCAAGCCCCGTTTCGTCGTCGGTGTTTATAACGTAATTCTTGCTTTTTCCGGTTAAAAATATACTCTTTTTGACCGCCGAGTATTCGCGTAAGTCGCTGAAAAAATCGAGATGGTCTTCCGTGCAGTTGGTAAACACGAGCGTTTCAAACGTTATGGGACAAACTTTTTCGTAATATATCGCGTGCGCCGAAACTTCCATCGCAACGTGCGTGGCGCCGTCGTCCGCCATTTCGCGAAGAACGCGGAAAAGGTCTTCGGGATCGGGTGTGGTAAGATTGCCGCCGTAATCGTTATCGCCGAGCTTACTGCCTTCCGTGCCTATAACGCCGACTTTTTTGCCCGCTTTCGTCAGGATCGCTCGCAGAACGTAAGTTACCGAAGTTTTGCCGTTGGTGCCCACTACGCCCGTGATTTTCAGCTCCTTTTCGGGATTTTTATAAAAGTTTGCCGCAAAAGCCGAGTACGCCGCGCGGACGTTCGGCACTACTACGAGCGGGAGCGAAGTTTTTACGGGCGCTTCCGAAACTATCGCCGCCGCCCCGAATTTTTCGGCTTCTTCGACGAAGTCGTCGCCCTTTAATCTTCTGCCGTTCAAGCAGAAGAAAAGCCCGTTTTTTACTTTCTTTTTGCTGTGCGAGTATATTTCGTCTATCTCGACGTCTTTTCCGTATAAAGCGGCGTTTTCGCCTTTTATCAACTGACTTAACAACATGTTTTCACCTTCGATTTACGGTAATATTCTTTTTTTTCAGCCGCGCGTTACGCCGCGTAAGGCGCTATTTTTTTAGCCGAAATTATCTTCTCGAAAACTTCCTTCACGACGGGAGCCGCGACCGTGGAGCCGTACTGCCCGCCGACTGGCTCGTCGACAACGCAAAGCGCGAGATACTCGGGCGCTTGCGACGGAAAGAAGCCTATAAAACTCATAACGTATTTGCCCTGCGCTATAACGCCGTTTTCGTATTTTTGAGCCGTTCCCGTCTTGCCGCCTACGCGGTAGCCTTCTATATACGCCTTGTTTCCGCTTCCGACTGCGACGACCTGTTCAAGATAGCCGCGAAGTATCTCCGAAGCCTTTTCGGTTATAACTCTTCTCACGGCTTTCGGCGGGAAAACTTCTATCGTTTTCCCGTTTTTATCGGTGATTTCGGAAGCGAAACAGGGAGTCATATACGTTCCGCCGTTGACGAGCGCCGCGGTGGACGCCGCAAGCTGCAAAGGGGTTACGGCTATCGTCTGACCGAAGGATATTCTCGCGATGTCCCCGTCGGTTACGGCGGAGAGCGGAAGCAGCATGCCCGAAGCTTCGCCCGGGAAATCGACGCCCGTGACCTTGCCGAAGTTAAGACCTTCGATATATCCGTACATGGCGCGCTTGCCGAGCGATAAAGCTATATCCACGAAGCAGGGGTTACAAGAGTTATTCAGCGCTTCCGCGAGCCGTTCGTTCGCGTGCTTGCCGTTGGCGTGAGTCGACCAGCATTTTATCTGCCGTCCGCCTACCGTTCTGAATCTGCTCGCGTTGAAAACGTGGTCGAGCGAAAGAGCGCTCGCGTTTCCCGACAAAAATTCGTTTATATCCGCCGCGGCTGTAACCGTTTTGAAGGTCGAGCCGGGCTCGTAAGAGTCGACGATGACGGGAGAACGTATAAGCTTGTTAAACAGAGCCGTATCGTCTTTCGGCGGATCGTTGAGCGAAAAGTCAGGAGCGGTCGCAACGGCGAGTATCTTGCCCGTGGAAGGCTGTAAAACTATCACGGAAGCGGATTTCGGCGTGTACGCCGAATAAACGCCCGCGACTGCGGCTTCTGCGATTTTCTGCACTTCAAGGTCGATATTGAGCCTGACGTTGAAGCCGTCGGTAGCCTCGACGTAAGAAGGTGTTTTGCCTTCTATATCTTTACCTACGAGATCGGCTTCGTATAAAAAACCGCCGTCTTTTCCCTTTAAATACTTATCGTAATACTTTTCAAGCCCGTAAATCCCGCTTCCGTCCGTAGCGGTTATTCCTAAAACCGAACACATCAACTCTTCGTAAGGATAGACGCGCGCGTTATCCGTCGAGTAGTAAACGCCGTCGAGATCTTGCTCGCCAAGCCGTTCGACCGTCGACTTATCCACCTGCCTTGCAACCGTTATTTCCGAGCTTTTCGCCGTGGAAATCTTATCGTAGAGCGTAGACTCGTCGAGAGAAAATATTTCGGAAAGAGCCGAGGCGACCGTTTTTGCGTCGGTAACGCATCTGGGGCGGACGAACACGGCGTAACACTCGGAACCCGTCGCAAGGACGTTTCCGTTTACGTCGATAATTAGCCCGCGCGAAGCTTTTACGGGGAGTTCTCTCGTCCACTGGTCGACGGCTTTTTCCTGCAAAAAATCGCTTTGAGCGACCTGAACGACGAAAAGCCTTCCTATCATAAACAAAAAAATAAAGGTTACGGCGATGATCATCGCCGATAACCTCTTTCGTAAAACCGTGATCGGAATATTTATTTGTGTTTCTCCTTTTTGGGGCGGAACGTTGAAAAATCTTCCTTCCCATACCTAAATTATACGGCGAAAAGCCGCCGTAAAGAACAGAAAACGAAACTATTTTTGCGCGTTCTTATCGAGCGCGGCGGTCAACTTTTTAACGCTCGGTATCAACAGCCCGCCAAATATGTTTCCGAGCGTGACAAAGCATAAAAACGCGAGAGCTTTTAAGGTGAATTCGCCTGCGAACGCAAGATAGAACATATCGGCAACGCAATGCTCGAAACCGCATAAAACGAAGATGAAAACTCCGAAAAACAGCGCCATAAAGCGCGCGACGGAGTTATCGAAACGCGCGTAGCCTTCGACGGCGAGATATATTAAAACGTTACAGAATATCCCGAGAACGAAAGCGCTTAAATACGAGCCCGAAAGTTTTATCGAAACTACGGCT
>CACXHH010000068.1 GCA_902767455.1 uncultured Eubacteriales bacterium | reverse complement strand
CAAAGTAGTCAATATGTACGGCGGCTGGACGACTTACAAGTTCATCTACAACGAAAACGGCTCTTCTCTCGGCAAAGCCAACAAGCTCACCGTTTCCGCGGGCAACTATTACAAGGAAAATCTGACTCTCAAATTAAGACTCGTTCTCACCGACGTTGACGGCAACGAAGTTTATCTGCTCGGAAGTAAGAGCGGATTTACCGATTTCCCCTACACGGGCGCCAACACTCTCGTTCCGCAGAGTTTTGAATTTGACGAAATGGAAGTCAGGTCTATAACCGTATTCGTTCGTTACGAAAGCGGCGACAACTATCTCTATATCGACGACCTTACTCTTTTGAACGACTCCCTTTGACTCAGGTAACGATCGAAAAATAAGAGAAACCATTGACGAAAATATTTCCGAAGGCGTCGTCGTCACGGGCGTTTCCGAATCGCCCGTGACCGACGGCGTAGTCGGTCTTACCGCCGCGGGGCTTAAAGCTTTGAGCGAAAACGCAAACGACGTTACGGGGCTTTTGAGCGTTAAAAGAAAATCTGCGGCGAAGATACTTTCGGCAAAATACGTCGGCGGCGTTATATCCGTCAGGTACGAGTATAACGGCGAAAAGACTTTAAGCGTAGCTGTGAACGACGTTTCTTCGTCTTACGTTTTAACAAACGAAACGCGCGAAAACAAGGCGAAAAAGCTTGAAAACGAGCTTTCTCCGAAGTACAACGAGTTTATACTCGCAGGCTCTTCTTCAATGGAGAACTGGACTTCGTCCTATCGGGATATGCTTCCCTTTACGACGTATAACGTCGCGATAGGCGGAACGACGGTAAAAGAGTGGGCGAACTCGCTTGCCGAAAGGCTTATCTATCCCTATCGTCCGCGAGCCGTCGTTTTGTACGTCGGCGTAAACGATATCAAGGGAATAGCCGAAAACGGCGGCAATCTCTCTACCGCGGGAGAAGTCACGGCAAATTCCGTTATGGAATTTCTCACCGCCGTTCACGAACGACTGCCCGACGCGACCGTATATTACGTCCTTATCAATCAGATACCGCTTGCTTACAGCAACGGTCAGAACAATAACTACGTAAGTCAGATAAATACGGCAAACGAGCGTATATCGGCTTTTGCCGCCGATAAAAACTGGCTCGTCACCGTCGACGCGGACGAAAAGATGGTAAACGCAAACGGAGTCGCCGTAAGTTCGTACTTTACCGACGGGATACACATGACGACGGACGGCTACGCGCTCTGGTCGGACGCTATCAAAAAAGCCGTCGCCGCGAAAGAAAAACAAAATTAAGGCGTTTTGCGCCTGAAACGAAGCTTGAAAAGCAGGATAAACTTCTGCTTTTCAAAAAGCGTTTTTTCGTAAACAACCGAAGATAGTTTACTTATTTTCGGAAAATGATCTTGTAAATATGAAAAGAGTTACGATACAGGATATAGCCGACAAGGTGGGCGTTACCAAAGGGCTCGTTTCGCGCGCGTTAAGGGGAAAATATAACGTTTCCGAAAAGATGCGCGAAGAGATAACGGGCACCGCCGTCGCTATGAATTACGATTTCGGCAAACTGCGCGCAAAAACCAAAAAGCGCGGCAAGTGCATGCTGATAATGACGTCGAACACGCTGTTAAAGCGTGACTATTGGCAACCGATAATAAGGGCTATCACCGCAACTTTGGACGAAAGGCATATAAATCTCGAATACCTTATCTACGACGAGAACGGAATAACAGCCGACGACGTGGCGAAAATCAAGGCGATGGACGTTTCGGGCTTTATATTTATGCATAACAACCCCGAAACGCTCGTAAGAGCCGCCGAAAAGACCAACCTTCCCGTAGTCGTCATCGATCCGAAGAAGGTCATGTCAGGGCGTCACCTGCAAATAAAGTACAGCAACTTCAACAGCGTTTACGACCTTACCAAACTTCTTATAGCCTGCGGACACAGAGATATTCTTTTTTACGGTCCGAAGGGCGAAAGCACGTCTTTCAACGAACGTGAACAGGGCTTTTGCGTGTGCATGGCTGACAGCGAGAGCCAAGGCGTGGTTGCGCACGAGATACTGTTTGAAAATTCAAACGGTCAGTACGCCGACAACGAACGCTTTACGCAATTTCTGTCTTGTCACGACGGCGTAACGGCTATCGTGTGCGCCAACGACATTATTGCGATAAACGCAATGAAAAGCATAGCTAAACTCAACAAAAAAGTTCCCGACGATTACGCCGTGGTAGGTTTCGACAACATTTCGGAAAGCGCTTTCGACAATATCGGTCTTACCACCGTGAACGTGCCGCGCGAAGAGCTCGGCGCGGAAGCGGCAAGATATATCATCAATCATATAAACAACAAACAGATAAAATATTCGCAAATAGTAATAGACTGCGAAACTGTGATACGCAGGTCTATCGGCAATATAAGTTCCAAGGAGAATTAATCTTATGGCAAAAATAATAGGCGAAGCCCTTAAAAATATTCCGTGGCAAGAGCCTGTGACCGACGCCCCGATATGGCGTTACGACCAAAACCCCGTAATTGCGAGAAATCCCGTGGATAACGTCACGAGAATTTTCAACAGCGCCGTAGTGCCGTTTGAAGGAAAATTCGTCGGCGTGTTCCGCGGCGAAACGAATACGGGCGTCCCCTATCTTTACTACGGCGAAAGCAAAGACGGGATAAACTTTTCGTTCGATAAAAAGCCTATCGATTTCTACACGAACGGCGAAAAATATAAATTCGTTTACGCTTACGATCCGCGCGTTGTCAAGATAGACGACGTTTACTATATCATCTGGTGCGACGGAAAGGACGGGTTCCCTTCGATAGGGCTCGGCAAGACGAAAGATTTTAAATATTTCGAGCTCGTTTCGCACCCGTTTTTGCCGTTCAACCGCAACGGCGTGCTGTTCCCGAGAAAGATAGACGGAAAATACGTGCTTTTATCGCGCCCGTCGGACAGCGGCCACACCAAATTCGGGGATATATTCCTTTCAAAAAGCCCCGACCTTATCTACTGGGGCGAACATTCGCTCGTTATGCGCTGCGGCTACGAGTGGTGGCAGTCGCTTAAAATAGGCTCGGGTTCGGCGCCTATCGAAACGGACGAAGGCTGGCTTTTGTTCTATCACGGCGCAAATATGACCTGCAACGGCTACGTTTACAGTCTTGGCGCGGCGATACTCGACAAGAACGACGTGTCGAAAGTCAGATACCGTTGTACCAACTTTCTTTTAACGCCCGAAACGCCGTACGAAACTACGGGGTTCGTAAGCAACGTCATCTTCCCGTGTTCGGCGCTATGCGACGCGGAAACGGGCAGGATAGCCATTTACTACGGCGGAGCCGATACGGTCGTAGGTCTGGCGTTTACGGAAGTAAACCGTGTTATCGATTATATTAAGAAATACGCAAGATGAACAAAGTATTGATTGAAGATCAAAAGCCGATAAGGACCAAACGCGATCTTATCGTAAATAAAAACAGGGGGCTTGCCAACGCCGGAAAACGGATAAAGAAATCGAAGTACCTGTTGCTTATGATAATTCCGGCGATCATTTACTACGTCGTTTTCTGCTACGTTCCGATGTACGGCGTGCTTATAGCCTTCAAACGGTTTTTGCCGAGCAAAGGTATTCTCGGCAGCCCTTGGGCGCACGACTACGGCTTCGGGAACTTCGCCGTTATCTTTGAAGACGAAAAGTTCTGGCAGGTTCTTGGCAACACCGTGTTCATAGGCACGAGCAAGATACTTATAAGCTTCGTGGCGGCGATAGTGGTGGCGCTTTTAATCAACGAGATACGAATGCGCGTCTTTAAAAAGACGGTGCAGATAATAGTCACCTTCCCGCACTTTCTGTCGTGGGTAATAGTCTACGGCATCGTCGCCAACATTTTCAGCACGAACGGCATAATAAACAACGTCGTCGCGGCGGTAGGCGGAACGCGGATAAAATTT
>CACXHH010000067.1 GCA_902767455.1 uncultured Eubacteriales bacterium | reverse complement strand
TGATTATGAGAGATAAAAGGTTTTGCACGTGCAGGCGCAAATTGCGGAACAGTTTACAATTTAAAAAATACTTGATGTGAATTTAAAAAGACGCTATACGGTGGTTGGGTGGGGTTATCATGAAACGACGGAAAAGTCGGCGGCAAGGGAGTTTTTGCGGCGATTTATTCAAAAATACTTGACATTTTGCTTATAAAAGGTTATTTTTAAAGGGTAAAAACGTATTTTATATTGAAGGCCGCTCATCGGCGGCTCGTCAGCGTTTATAAAATGCGTTAAAAAAACAAAACGGGGACACGAATACATGAAATACGTACCTAAATACGACAGGAATTTTACGCCAATAGCCGAAGCGTTAAAGGCGTACAGAGCGGAAGTTTCCGCGGCTCCGCACACGACGCTCAAGATATGCGTTGAAAGAAACAAAGGCTACAACTACGTTTTTTCGCTCGATATTTACAAAGACGAAGCCAAGCTCGATTCGAGCTACGCCGTGGTGGAAAGGCTTATCAAAGCCGTTTTATGGGTTGCGGGCGGATACAAGATATACGTTTGCGGCAGCCGTAATATTTACGAGCGCGTAAAAGCCGATTATTCCGTCGGCGGCGCGCGTGATTTCGACGTCGACTTTATGTCCACCGTATACGAAAGACCTTTTGAAGTCGTCGAAGTTGACGAAGCAAACTTCCCGAAGGAAAGCAAATGCTCGCTCAAAATAGGCGGGCATCTTAAAGGTTGCCGTATAGGCTTCGACGCGGGCGGGAGCGACAGAAAGGTTTCCGCCGTTATCGACGGAGAAGTCGTGTATTCGGAAGAAGTCGTCTGGAACCCGAAGCTTGCAACCGACTGGCACTATCAGTACGACGGAATAAAGACGGCGTTTCTGACCGCCGCTTCCAAGATGCCGAGAGTAGACGCGGTAGGCGTTTCTACGGCGGGCGTCATCATAGACAACAGACCTATGGTATCGTCGCTCTTTTTGAAGATACCAAAAGAAGACAAAGAAAAATACGTCTATCCCATCTATCTCAATATCGCGAAAGAGCTCGGCTACAAGATCGACGTTGAAAACGACGGCGACGTGACCGCTCTTGCGGGCGCTATGGCGCTCAAAGAAAACGGCGTGCTCGGTATCGCGATGGGCACGAGCGAAGCGGTGGGGTACATCAACACCGAAGGCAACCTGAACGGTTGGATAAGCGAACTTGCTTTCGCGCCCGTCGACGTGAACGCGTCGGCTATGCGCGACGAGTGGAGCGGCGATATAGGCTGCGGCGTAAAATATTTTTCGCAGGACGGCGTTATCAAGCTTGCCGAAAGCGCCGGTATCGTTTTCGACGAAGCCTTAACTCCCGCCGAAAAGCTCAAAATAGTTCAGAAAAAGCTTGCCGACGGCGACGAAGTCGCTAAAAATATTTTCGACGACATAGGTATTTATCTTGGATACACGCTCGGTTTCTACGCCGAATTTTACAAGATAAACGTTCTCCTTCTTCTCGGCAGAGTCACGAGCGGAGCGGCGGCGGATATTATCGTCGAAAGGGCTAAACAAGTTATCGCTGACGAATATCCCGAACTTAAAAACGTGAAAATAATTATTCCCGACGAGAGCGTGAAGCGCGTAGGTCAATCTATCGCGGCGGCTTCTCTTACCGAAGTATAAAAACACGAAAGTCGACATATAAGTCGATTAACGCATTATTTAAAAGGTGAAACGATGAAAATTATCAAAAATGCAAACGTATACGTGGAAGGCCACGGCGTAGTTAAAACGGATATGGCTTTCGACGAGAAGGTCGTTTCCTTCAAATCGGAAAACGGCTGCGAAGAGATAAAAATTCCCGAAAACGCCGTAGTCGTCCCCGGGTTTATAGACGAGCATATCCACGGCGCGATGGGCTCCGACGGTATGGACGGAACTATCGCCGATATTTCTACCATCTCCCAAGCTCTTTTAAAAGAAGGCACGACGGCTTTTTTGGTTACCACGATGACGCAAAGCCCCGAAAATATCGATAGGGCTTTGAACGCCGTAAACGAATACCTTAAAGAAAGCAACGAAAACGGCGCAAGAGTTCTCGGCGTTCATCTCGAAGGTCCGTTCATTTCCACCAAGCACGTAGGCGCTCAACCGATAGAATACGTTCAGGCTCCCGGGATTAAGGCGTTCAAGCGCTACGAAAACGCTTCGGGCGACAATATCAGAATAGTCACTCTCGCGCCCGAAGTGGAAGGCGCCGAAGAGTTGATCAAATATCTTAAAGGTAAAGGCGTGGTCGCTTCCATGGGGCATACGGACGCAACGTTCGAGCAGGTCGAAACGGCGAAAGCGTGGGGTGCGACTAATATCACGCACACCTTCAACGCGCAGACTCCGCTCCACCACAGAAAAGCGGGCGTAGTCGGAAGCGCGTTATACGACGACGAACTCGTCTGCGAGCTTATCTGCGACACCATACACGTAAGCGTTCCCGCGATGAAGTTGCTCGTCAAATGCAAACCGCACGATAAACTCGTTCTCATAACCGACAGCATGCGCGCGAAACAGCTCCCCGACGGCATTTCCGAACTCGGCGGGCAGACGGTAATAGTAAAAAACGGCGAAGCGCGCCTTGAAAACGGGGCTTTGGCGGGCAGCGTTCTCAAAATGAACGTTGCGGTGAAGAACATGGTCGAAAAAGTGGGCGTAGATTTTTGTACCGCCGTTGATTTTGCTACGGCAAACCCCGCTAAGAGCCTTGGCGTTTACGCCGAAAGGGGCAGTATCGCGCTCGGCAAACGCGCCGACTTCACCGTTCTTGACGGCGATTTCAATGTTATAATGACGATAGTGGGCGGAAAAGTCGAATACGTAGCCTGAAGCTTATAAATATATCGAAACGCAAATAATGTACGGGGCTGTCGCTTTTACGCGACGGCCCCGTTTTCAGCGGAAAAAATCTTCGCCGTATTCATCTATAACGGCGCCCGTATCGCAAAACGGTCGAAACGCGTTTCGTTTTATAAGTAAGTTCGGCAAAACACGAGTTTTTATCGACTTTACGAGTTTTTATTGACTTATCTGCAAAAAATAATTATAATATGATTATTCTTTTTAAATTATAATATGATTATTCTTTTTAATCTTTAAGCAACGGTCGGTTATGAGCAATAACGTTATTTTCAATCTGACGGTGTGTATTATCGGCATTATTATCTTTTTGATACACGCCGTCAATTTGTTTTTCAAAAAAGGAAAACGCAAAGACGAGAAATGTTTGTTCGATTTTCTCGTCTTTACTATCGTACACTTTTCCACCTATCTCGTTTTTTCGCTCGTAAAAACCGTTTACACGAGCAACGCTTACGTAATAGTGTTTTACACCGTTTTCTACGTAATGAACAATATCGAAGTTCTCTTGCTTTTAAGGTATATGTTGAATTACGTCGATCTCGAAACCAAGACGATAAACGTTATATCGGTTATAAACATCTCGCTTTTCGTCGTCTTTATAATTCTCGATATCGTCAATATCTTCACGGGTATTTTCTTCAGCGCGGAAAACGGGCAGTATCTGCGCAGCGATACGATGATAATCTCCCAAGGCTATCAACTCATTATTTTCGCTATCGTGCTGTTAGTGACGGCGTTCAACAAAAAACTCGTTATCAGGGAAAAGGCGGCGTTTTCGGCGTACTGTCTGCTTCCGTTTGCGGCGATAATAATCCAGAACGTTTTCAAGGGCTACGCCATAGCGTACGCTTCGATAATATTCGCGGTCGAGATACTGTTCTTCTTCCTGAACGTGCAAAAGACGATAGCTTTGTTGAACGAAGAAGAAAAGAACAAAGAAGCACAGATAAAGCTCATGCTTTCGCAGATACAGCCGCATTTTATATACAATTCGCTGTCGGCAATATCGACGCTCATCACCATAGATCCCGAAAAGGCGCAGGAAGCTCTCGACGATTTTACCGAGTATCTACGCCACAATCTGTCGTCGCTGACGGAAACGCGGCTCATACTCTTCAAGGACGAAATGAAGCACGTAAGGACTTACGTTTCGCTTGAAAAACTTCGCTTCAACGACAGGATAAACGTAGTTTACGACGTAAAAACGGAAGATTTTTGCGTGCCGCCGCTATGTATCCAGCCCATAGTCGAAAACGCCATTAAGCACGGAATTCTGAAAAAACTCGAAGGCGGAACGCTGTATATAAAAACTTACGAAACGAGCGGCGAATACGTCGTTGAAATAATCGACGACGGCGTAGGCTTCAACATAGAAGACGTGAACTTCGGAGAAAACAAGCATATAGGGCTCAATAATATCAAGTACAGGATAGACACTATGTGCCACGGGAGCATAAGCATAAACAGCAGGCAAGGCGAAGGCACGAAAGTAGTAGTAAAGTTTGCAAAATAGGTGAAATATGAAAGTATTGCTCGTAGACGACGAACAGTTGCAGT
>CACXHH010000066.1 GCA_902767455.1 uncultured Eubacteriales bacterium | reverse complement strand
CGAGCCAAAACTTTATCGTATTCAAGAGTTTTTAAAACTTTACCGTCCATAACGAGTGAAGCAGCGAGAACTATCGTACGCTTTTAAAAGAAGCTTTAAAGTCTTATCTTAAAACGACGTTCTTTTCTCCGAGTTTTTTGAGTATTTTTCTGACGTAATTTTCGATTTCGTCGTCGCCGAGCGTCTTTTCAAGCGACGAGAAGGTAAGCCTGTACGCAAGGCTCTTCATATCTTTGCGTATCTTTTCGCCCGTATACACGTCGAAAAGCTTAACGTCTATAAGGTTCTTGATACCTACGGAAGCGATCGTGTCGAGAATTTCGGCGTTGGTCGTTTCGCGCGAGCATACGAGCGCGATATCCCTTTCGACTTGCGGGAATTTCGAGAAAAGCTTCACGCAGTATTCGCGGGTGAAACGTTTCATTACGGCGTCATAATTTATTTCCGCAACGCAAACTTTTTTATCTATCCCGAACTCCGAAAGTTTTTCGGGGTGGATCTCGCCCATAAAGCCTATAAGCTCTCCGTCGGCAAAGATATCTGCGGAACGAGTCGGGTGCAGATAGCTCACTTTGCTACGCTCGAAGGTAAGTTTACCGACGAAACGAAGATGACTCAAAAGACCTTCTATTGCGCCTTTTAGCGTGAAGAAATCTTCATCGTCCCCAAAGACAGCCATGGATAAAGACAGCTTTTCTTCGGGAAGTTCGGTAAGCGGAAGGGCTTTGGGCAAATATACTTTCGCAAGCTCGAAAAGTCTTCCGGAAAGATTTTTTCTGTTGAGATTGCGCTCAACGGTAGCCATCATAGACGGGATAAGCGTCGTACGCATTAAAGACATATCTTCGCCGAGCGGATTTTTGAGTTTTACGGCTTTGAGAGTATCAAGGTCGTAACCGAATTTTAAGTAATCTTTCGGCGAGATGAACGAATAGGTGATTATTTCGGAAAAACCTATCGAAGCAAGATATTTTTTAGCGTCGTTTTCGTTGAGCTGGTCGACCGTTCTGCCGCCCATGGTTATCGAACAGTTGTCGAGCAACTTGTTTTCGATATGGTCGTAGCAGTAAGATCTGATGATCTCTTCGGCGATATCGGGATAGTCTTCCACGTCTTCACGGTAGAGCGGAACTTTTACGGTAAGCTCATCGCCCTTTAACTCTACGTCGAAATCAAGACCTTTGAGTATGCGAACGACTTCTTTTTCCGGAACGGCGATGCCGAGCAATTTGTTTATCTTTTCCAAAGAAGTAGTAATGACTTTCTTATCGAGAGAGCACGCGTTTACGTCGATAACGCCCTGAGCTATCTTACCCGCGCCGAGTAAATACACGAGCGATAAAGCGCGCTTCATGCCGAGTTCTACGGAATAAGCGTCAACGCCCTTTTCAAACCTTGCGGAAGAATCGGAACGCTGGTTGAGAGTTCTCGAAGTCTTTCTCACGTTGTCGCGTTTGAACTTTGCCGACTCGAAAACTATAGCCGTCGTATCGGCTTTAACGCCCGAGCCTGCGCCGCCCATTATTCCCGCCAAAGCGGAAGGAGCGTTTTTATCGCAGACGACGAGAACGTTTTCGTTGAGCGTAAACTCTTTGTTATCAAGAGTCACAATTTTTTCGCCTTCCGCCGCCCGCCTTACGACGATCTTTCCTTCGGGAAGTTCGCGATAATCGAAAGCGTGCATAGGCTGACCTATCTCGCTCAGAACGTAGTTGGTGATATCGACGACGTTATTGATGGCTCTTATCCCCATAAGCGCTAAACGGCGCTGCATCCATTTGGGAGAAGGCCCTATCTTTACGTCGGAAACGTAACAGGCGGTGTATCTTGGGCAAAGCTCGCCGTCAAGAACGGAAACGGATACGAGATCGTCGGTTTTCAAATCAGTCGTTTCGTAAGTAAGATCGGGCATTTTGAGCGGTTTTTGTAATATCGCAGCCACTTCGCGCGCAATACCGAGAACGCTCTGGCAGTCGGGTCTGTTTGCCGTGACGGAAATATCGAACACCACGTCTTTGATATCGAGAAGATCGGCAACTTCTTTGCCGAGCTCGAAATTATCGTGGAATATAAGAACGGAGTCACCGCCGGCGCCGTCGTAATATTCTTCGGTTATACCTATTTCTTCGCCGCCGCAGAACATACCCTGAGAGAGTACGCCGCGCATTTTACAGTTTTTGATGACGGTACCGTCGGCAAGGACTGCTCCGTCCAAAGCTACGGGAACGATATCGCCTTCCTTTACGTTTACGGCGTTGGTAACTATCTGAAGGTCGCCGTATTCGCCTGCGTCTATCGCGCACACGAAAAGTTTATCGGCAGCGGGGTGCTGTGATTTTTCAAGAATTTTACAGGTAACTATCTTTTTGACGTTTTCGTTTACTCTTATGACTTCTTCCACTTCGAAACCGCAGGAGAAAAGCTTTTCTTCGAGCTGCTCAACGGATACGGAAGATATATCGACGTAATCGTTTAACCATTTTAAAGGAATTCTCATACTTCTTACTCCTATTTGAATTGTTCGGTAAATCTGATATCGTTTTCAAAGAACATACGGATATCCGGGATATGGTATTTGAGCATGGCTATTCTTTCAAGACCTATACCGAACGCGTAGCCCGAATAAACGTCGGGATCGATGCCGCACATTTCAAGAACTTTTCTGTTTACCATTCCGCCGCCCAGAACTTCTATCCAGCCGGTGCCTTTACAGAGCTTACAGCCTTTGCCGCCGCACTCGAAGCAAGAAACGTCTATCTCGACGCTCGGCTCGGTGAACGGGAAGTACGAAGGACGAAGCCTCGTCTTGATATCGTCGGAATTAAATACTTTTTTAAGTATGGTTTCGAGCGAACCTTTAAGGTCGCACAAAGAAACGTTTTTGTCTACCACGAGCCCTTCTATCTGGTGGAAGATGGGAGAGTGAGTCGCGTCGTCGTCCGAACGGTAAACGCGCCCCGGGCACATTACCTTTATCGGGGGCTTTGAAGAAGTCATCACTCTTACCTGACCGGGAGAAGTATGCGTTCTCAAAAGGATATTGTCGGTCACGTAAAAAGTGTCCTGCATATCTCTTGCGGGGTGGTCTTCGGGAATATTGAGCATTTGGAAGTTTATTTTGTCGAGCTCTATTTCGGGACCTTCGTAAATCTGAAACCCGAGCCCCTGGAAAGCGTCGATAAGCTGGTTTTTGACGAGCGTTATCGGGTGCAAAGTTCCTTCTTTTACGCATTTACCGGGGAGAGTCACGTCGATGGACTCGGCTTCGAGCCTTTCGGCGATCTCTTTCTTTTTAAGTTCGGCTTCCTTTTCGGAAATGGCTTTTTCGATTTTAGCGCGCATTTCGTTTACGAGCTGACCGAACGTAGGCCTTTCTTCCGGGGGAAGATCTCTCATGCCCTTCATCAGGGAAGTAACGCTGCCGTTCTTTCCCAGAAACTCAACTTTGACGTCGTTCAACAACTTGCCGGATAACGCTTCGGAAATCCTTTTGTTGGCAAGGTTTACGAGTTCTTCAATCCTTTCTTTCATAGTTCTCCTTATGTATCTCGTCTGTAAAAAGCGCGCTCGTCTTTTACGTACGCGCCCGACAAAAATATAAAAATCATATATATTATAAATAATAAGGCACTCTTTGTCAAATCAAAGCCGACGATTTTTAAGATAATGCTTGCGTTTTTCGGCTCAAAAAAAGAAAACACCGCAAAAAAGCGGTGTAAAACAGAAGGTCAGTCGCCGGATAGTTTTTCGGCAACGCCGAAGCTTCCGACGAAGTTTTCGGGAACGTTGCCGACTATAAGATTGTCAAAGCACAGCACCCGTATGCTTTCGGTGATCGTTTCCGTTTTAAAACGGGTTATTATCTTCGCCGTAGGCTCTACGACTACGTAGAGCTGCTGTCTTGTCTGGTTGAGCCCGGCGTGCGTGAAAGATTCGTTAAACGTACACTTTACGCTCACTACGGAAATAAGCCGCATGTTGACGGTTCTTCCGACTTCGGATAAAAGCGTCAGCCCGCTGAAAGCCCCTATCGGCACTTCGACTCCGCGAGAGGCAAGTTCAAGGTACCGTTCGTAGGTCGCAGAAGCTATCTTCGCGCTTATATAGTTTGCGACGAAGCCGTCGGCGCTGACGAAACTTACTTTTCCGTCGTTATCCGTTTTTATCGTGCATACGGACGAAAAATCTTCTCTCGTTACGCTGCCCTCTATCGCCGAATACACGGCGCTCGAAGCAAACGAAGCAAGTTCCGCCTTCGCCCGCTCGACGAGAATTTCAGTCGCGTTAAAATATACGCACGCGGCAAGAGCGTCGAACACGACCAAAAAGACGAGAAATCTTCTTTTAAAAGACTTTTTCAATAGAAAGTTTCCGTACTTCTATATATATGCTCGAAAAACAAAACGGTGAACGAAAACACCCGTTTTAATATTTACGACGGAAAGAAGATTGCGGTCAATTAGTCTTGGAACGCGGCTTGAATACGAGAGCCGCCAAGAAGCTGAAAATAATAGCCGCGGTCACTCCCGCCGCCGCAGACGAAAGTCCGCCCGTAAGAGCTCCGAAAAGCCCTGTTTGCGCGCCCTTTATCGCGCCTTCGGCAAGAAGATAGCCGAATCCGCTTATCGGCACCGTCGCGCCCGCGCCGGCAAAATCGACTATATACCCATAAACGCCTATCGCCTGCAAAAATACGCCCGCAAGCATAAATAAGACGAGTATCTTTCCGGAAGTCAGTTTCGTGGTATTGATAAGCACCTGTGCAATCGTACATATAAGCCCGCCCACGGCGAAAGCTTTCAGATAAGCAAAAACTATTTCCATAATATTCAACTCTCCAGAATAACCGCGTGCGCTATACACGGGATAGACTCTCCTTGCTGAGTGGACACGGTGGACAAAAGAGCGCCGGTAGCAAGCAAAATCATTTTATTTATCTGCTTTTTTACAAGTTTGTCGTAAATATACGAATTAAACACCACGGCGCTGCACCCCGCTCCGCTTCCGCCCTGATATTCGGCTTCGTCTATGTTATAAATCATCTCACCGCAATCACAATGATTATCCGAAACATCAAAGCCGTTATCCGTCGACAGCTTCTTTAAAAGCCGTGAGCCCAAAGCGCCGAGATCGCCCGTTAAAATAAGGTCGTAATCTGAAGGCTTCGTAGCGGTATCTTTAAACAGCTGTTTTAAAGTGTCCGCGGCGGCGGGAGCCATTGCCGCACCCATATTGTTGGCGTCGGTTATACCGAAATCGACCACTCGCCCGAAAGTGGCGGAAACTATTTTGGGATAATCTCCGCAGGAAGAAACTACGGCGG
>CACXHH010000065.1 GCA_902767455.1 uncultured Eubacteriales bacterium | reverse complement strand
TCTGCTTTTTTTTATTTGAGTAAGATTTTGGCGTTTTCGTTGAAAAGGTCGTCAGCCGTTTCTTCGCCGAACTTGGACGAAACGTAATCGAAAGCCTTTTTCATACAATACTCACGGTCGTGGTGCATGTCGTTCGCCACGAAGTGGACGAGCCCTTCTTTGATATACTTTTCAACTCTTTTTTTGTATTGCGCGCCGCGCTTTAACACGAGCGAATCGGCATTGACCTGAATAAGCGCGCCGTCGTCGATAAACCGCTCGATATGCTTGAGCTTGACGTATTCGTACCTTTCGACGTGAGCGATTATCGGTTTGAAGCCCGAATACAGCGCGTCGAAAACGCTTTCTTCGATATCCGTGTACTCGTTGTAGCGGAATTCGAGAAGAACGTACGGCGTTGCGTTCATGGTGAACAGTTCGCCCGCCTTGAGTTTTGAAAACATCTGCCCGAATTTAGCTACTTCCTGACCGAGATATAAGTTTACGGGGTAAGGATTTTCATTTTTAAGAGTGGCAAAGTTCTTTTCGATAAGTTCCTTCGGCGGCTCGAAAACTCCCCTTCTGAAGTGCGGTGTACAGACGATATCCGTAACGCCTTCCGCCGCCGCGCGAGCTATCATATTCAAGGACGTGGCAAGGTCGGGGCTTCCGTCGTCGACACCGAATAAAAAGTGAGAGTGGATATCTATCATTGTTTGTCGCCGTACTGACCGTAACCGTAGTTGTGATTGTAATAATTATGACCGTAGTAGCGGCCGTAATAGCTCTTATAGCTACCGGAATAGTACGAATACGGATCTTTACTGTCTACTCTCGTCATTACCGCGCCGATAACTTTGATGTTAGCTTTTGCGAGAAGCTCGGTAGCTTCTTCGAGTTCGCTCTTTCTCGTCTTGCGGTAGCATACGACGAACAATACGCCGTCGGATACGGCGGAAATGTGGATATAGTCGGAAATCTGAAGAATCGGCGGAGCGTCAAGTATTATGACGTCGTATTCGTCGCGAAGTCGTGCTATAAGGCTTTTGAACGAGTCGCTCGTAAAAAGGAAGGACGGATTATAAATGGAAGAGCCGCGGGTAATAACGTCCACGTTTTCGTAAGCGGTTTTCTTTATAAGCTTCTCGAAAGGTATCTTGTTGGAGATATAATCAACGAGCCCGTTTTCGTTGGGAACTTCAAACAGCTTGTTTACTCTCGGTTTTCTGAAGTCGAGATCGACAACCAAAACCTTCTTTTCGTTGAAGGAAAGCGAAACGGCAAGGTTTGCGCCGAGCGTAGTTTTACCTTCGCCCGATACGCACGAATCTATCTGTATGACCTTGTTGTGTTCGATATCGGTCATAAACAGAAGGTTATCTTTAAGCGCGTTATAACACTCGTTTACGGTGTTGAGAGTATCCGTAACGACTATCGCTTCTTCTCTTTTGATTTTCTTTCTCGAACGCTTAATAGCAAAAAAGTCAGCTAAAAAGTCTGTAAATTTATTGTTTCTACGAGCCATATCAACACCCCGCATCAAGTCGCCGAGATCTTCGACGAACGTTTTTTCTTATCGGACTTCTTCGACGACGAAGATTTGCCGTTGCCTATCTCTTCGATGTACGCCATGACGTTGAAGCCCGAGATCATTTCTATCTCGCGTTTCGACTTGATAGTGTCGTCAATAAGCGTCATTATCAGATAATAGACGTAGAATATCACGAACAGACCTACCGCCGCGATAAGCGTGTAAAGCGTCCACCTGTTTACGCCCGCAGGGTTGTTCTTAGGCACGTCGTCAACGTGAAGAGTCGTCGACCACAGATAGATATACTGACCGTTTTCTTTCGTCTTGGATATCTGGCACACGCTGTCGGCAATGGCGACGACGGTGGCTCTCGCCGTTTCGGAAGAAGTGGTGGTCGTATAAGAAATGAATATCTGCAACTCGTCGCTCGAATACGAAACGGTTACCGTTCCGCGCGTCATAGGCTCAACGTAGTTTACGAGAGCTTTTTTACCGAGTTTTCCGTCGATAACGGCAAGCTCCTGTTCGGAGAGCGTTCTCGAATCGTCATCCGATCTGAAAGCTTCTTTTTCGTCAAACTTTTCCCGAACGTCGTCCTTGATACGCTGCGAAGTCTTGATAAACTTGGCAATACTCGGCAAAAACCTTATACTTTGGTTATAGTAAGCATAGTTTTCGGCAATGGTGTGGTTGGTGCTGTCGGACGCGTCGATACTTCCGTTATTCGAGTCTATAAGCCCCGGGTTCATTATTATCGAAGCCTGCGCCGTATAGGTCGTTTTGATAGTTCTGTTGAATATCACGCCCGCAACGATAGTCAGAATTGCCGTAAGCAAAAGAATACGGAAAAAATATCTCCGCAAAATAAACCATAAATCAAGCAAAGTAATGGAACCGTCGTTTTCTTCGACGACCGGTTGCTGATAATTATTTTCTTCCATTGTTTCTCCGTGAAGGCGTTCCCCTTTTTGCGCCTTCGTTAATTTTTATGTAAATGCTTGGTAATCAAACACTATATTTCAAGTATAGTTTACCACATTATTTCAATTATCGCAACTTTTTTTTTGCTATTCGTTATTTTTTCGTAACGAAAAAAGGCGCATTTGTGGAAAAAGTGTTGTTTCACGGCTTCAATTATCCGTTTTTCGTAACTAATATGCGTTTTTTATAATTATCCGTAACGCGGCGAATATATTAAAACGTGAATAAACAATTATTTAAGTCGATCTCGTCGCGCGTTCTCACGGTTTTTTTGACCGTATCGATACTTTTCGTTATGGTAACGCTTGCAGCCTTCCCCGACAGATACGCTTCTTCAACGTTTACGGGCGTAAAAGTCTGGGCGGTGAGCGTTCTGCCGTCGCTTCTGCCGTTTTTCTTTCTGACGAGTTTGCTTTCGCTCGTCGGCGGGATAACGCCGTGCGTGAAGTTCTTATCGCCCTTCACCGGATTTTTATACCGTACAAGCGGAATAGCCGCGTACGTTCAGCTGATGAGTTTTCTTTCGGGCTACCCCGTCGGGGTAAAGATAATAGCCGACCTTAAAAAAGGCGGCGCGATAACCACAGAAGAAGCGACCAAGCTTTCGACGTTTTGCTCGACTTCGGGGCCGCTCTTCGTTGCGGGAAGCGTAGGGGTAGGTATGTTTTCCGACAAGACGATAGGGCTGATACTGCTTTTATCGCACCTATCTTCTTCCGTGCTTTGCGGAGTGATTTTCAGATTTTTGCCTTCCGAAAGCAAAAGTCACGGCTTACTGACGGCGGCAAAAAGCCAAAACGTCCTGTACGACAGCGTGTATTCGGCGGTGATATCGGTCGCCGTCGTAGGCGGGTTTATAGCCGTATTTTATACTTTTTCGCAGATTTTGAGCGATATAAACGCTTTTTATTTTATTGAAAAGCCGCTCGCCGCCGTTATAGGCGAAAACAACGCGAAAGGCGTTACTACCGCGCTCATCGAATGCACCTTCGCCTGCAAGACGTTTTCGGCAGATCCGACGAGATTATCCGTAGCGCTCTCGTGCGGAGCGATAAGCTTCGGCGGGCTATCCGTATGGTGCCAGTCGGCGGCGTATCTTAAAAGCGCGAACGTAAAGTTTTATATTTTCGCCGCCGCGAAGCTCGTTCACACCCTTTTATCGTTCGCGTTATGCTACGCAATAGCGGCAATCGTTTTGCCGTGACGTTCCGCCCTTCAAACGCCTTTAAGACAAATAAAAACCGCCGCTTTACAGCAACGGAATTATCTCTCTCGGCAAAAGCTTGTCAAGGTTTTTGCCGCTGTCGATGGCGATTTTCACAGCCGTCGAACTGACGTTCTTATACTCCTTCGAGCATTTTAAAAAGACGGTGTTGATTTCGCTCATCTTAGATACGTTAAAATCGAAAGATTTTTTTTCGTACTCGTAGTCGCGTTCGTCGCGTATGCCGCGGACGTAGTTGACGGTGCCGACTTCTCTCAAAAAATCGACGAGCAGACCGTCAAAAGACGTGACAGTCACGTTTTCGTATTTTGCGCAGATCGCTTTGAGCATTTCAAGGCGCTTTTCAAGCGGATAGCGGTACTTCTTGGCGGGGTTTATCCCGACGGCGACTATAACTTTGCCGAACATCATGTTGCATCTGCCGATAATATCCGCGTGCCCCAAATGCGGCGGGTCGAAAGAGCCCGCGAAAACGCACGTTTCGTCTTTTCGTAATCCGTAACCGACCGTCATATCTTCTTCCCGTAAAAATTAAAATAGGCTTTACCGTATTTTCGCGAACGCAAAAAGGTAAGGCGCGAAAACTCTTTTATAACTTCTTTATCCGTTTCGTACACGACGACTCCTCCGTCTTTTAAAAGCGACCGTTCGGAAACGACTTCGAGTGCCGCAAGCCCCACTTCTGAAGCGTAAGGCGGGTCGAAAAACATTACGTCGAAAGTCTTGTTCGTCGATTTGAGATAGGAAACGCAGTCGCTTTTGATAACTTCGGCGCGTTCGCCCGTCAAAGCAAGGTTTTCTTTGGTAAGTCTGACGCTTTTATCCGAAAGATCGGTCATAACGACCGTGGCTCCGCGAGATAACGCTTCTATCCCTACAGCGCCGCTTCCGCAAAAACCGTCGTAAAACTCCGTGCCTGAAAGTGCACCGCCCAAAATGTTGAACAGCGCTTCCCGAGCGCGGTCGGAAGTGGGACGAACGTCCGTCCCGTCAAAAGTTTTAAGTTTTCTGCCCCTGTGTTTTCCGCCTATTATTCGCATATTATATAATTGTTCCGATTTTTTTCGCGGAGTTGATTATTTTTCGTCGCCTTCCGTTTCGCCGCCGTGGAAATAGTCGTACACGAGCCGAGCGTTCTTTTCCCCGAAGCCTTCGACTTCGAGAAGGTCATCCATCTCCGCGCGAGCGACGTTTTCAGCCGTTCCGAAATGCTCGATAAGGCTGCGTTTTTTTACCTTACCTATCCCCTTTATCCCGTCGAGCCGTGAAGTGAGATTGCGCTTGTTGTGCTTGCTCCTGAAATAAGTTATCGCAAAACGGTGCGATTCGTCACGGATAGCCTGCAACATCCTCAGACAGTAGTCGCTGTGCGGAAGAACTACGGGGATATTCGAGTGGATAGTGAATATCTCTTCTTCACGCTTGGCAAGCGAGATAAGGTCGATATCTTTTACGCCGAGTTCGTCGAAAACGGCCTTTACCGACGATAGCTGACCTTTGCCGCCGTCGATGATTATAAGGTCGGGCTTGGGGAAACGGGCTTCTTCTTCGGTGCCGAGTTTTAAAAGCCTTCTCGTGAGAGTTTCCTTTAAGGAAGCAAAGTCGTTTGCGCCTTCGACCGTCTTTATCGTAAATCTGCGATACTCTTTGCCGTCCTTTTCGCCGTCGGTGAAAACGACCATCGAAGCGACTTTATCCACGCCCGAAATGTTCGAGATATCGTAACATTCCATGCGCTTGGGGTACTTGGACAAGTTAAGAATATCTTTGAGCCTTGCGCAAGCCGTCACCGTCTTGTCGTTTTTGTGCATTATCTCGCCGACCGTCTTTTCAAGATAGTCGCGAGCGTTGTTTTCAGCCATATCGGCAAGGCTCCGCCTTACGCCCTGTTTGGGAACGATTATGCTTACCGACTTATTGAAAGTCTGTTTGAAGTAGACTTCGAGAACTTCCGCGTCGTCGCACTCGGAAGCCAAAACTATCTCGTCGGGAAGCTCCTTTCCGTCGCGATAGTAGCGGAGAATAAACTCGGAAAGCGTCGACTTGTCGTCGGTGGCGACCGACGGAACGGAGAAGTTCTTTCCGCCCTGCATACGCCCGCTTCGCGTGATAAGGATATTGACGGCGCCGTAAACGCCGTCGGAAGCAAGCGCGATTATATCGGCGTTTATGAACCTGTTCAGATCGGTTATCTTGCGCTGTTTTATCTTGTCTATTTCGGCAAGTTTGTTGCGGCAGTCTATAGCGAACTCGAACTGACCTTCTTCGGCGTAGGCAAGCATCTTTTCGTGAAGTATCTTCTCGGCGCAGTCGTCGTTTCCCGAAAGAAAATCGACGGCTTTTTCGACGCGTTCGCGGTAGTCTTGCTGAGAAATATAGTTCATACAGGGAGCCGGACATCTGCCGATATGATAATTTATGCACTCGCGCTTGATATTCTTGTTGGGAAGAACTTGTTTGCACGTTCTCAACCCGAAACAGCGATTGACTATTTCGATGACTTCGCTGACGCTTACGCCGCCCATGAACGGACCGAAGTAGCGCGCGCCGTCAAAGCGGACGCGGCGGGTAACTTCTATACGCGGGAAGGGCTCTTTTACGTTGATACGGACGTAAGGGTACGTTTTATCGTCCTTCAACAAGATATTGTAGCGCGGTTTGTACTTCTTGATAAGGTTGTTTTCGAGCGAAAGCGCGTCTATTTCCGTGTTGGTGATTATATAGTAAAAGTCGGCAATGTTGTTGACCATCGCCATTACTTTATCCGTCTTTACGCCCGCGTGGAAATATTGCCGCACCCTGTTTTTCAGGACTTTGGCTTTTCCGACGTAGATTACGTGACCGTCGGCGTTAAGCATTACGTACACGCCGGGGCGGTCGGGAAGAAGTTTAAGTTTTTCGGAGATGATCTCGTTCATCAGAGTTTCGTATTTATACCTTAAACGAATTTACTATATCCGTCAAAATGATAAAAAGGGGTTATCACGCCCCTTTTTATTCGTATCGTCAATTATTTTGCGTATTCTACGGCGCGCCATTCTCTTATGACGTTGACCTTGATCTGACCGGGGTATTCGAGTTCCGATTCGATCTTCTTGGCGATATCTTTGGCAAGGAACATCGCCTGATTATCGTCTATCATCTCGGGTTTGACCACTACCCTTATTTCACGGCCTGCCTGAATAGCGTAGCTCTTTTCAACGCCCTTGAAGTTGGTGGCGATCTCTTCGAGCTGCTGCAATCTCTTAATGTAGTTGGTGCCCGTTTCACGGCGCGCGCCCGGTCTTGCCCCGGAAATAGCGTCCGCCGCCTGAACGAGAACGGCTTCTATAGTCTTGGGTTCGACGTCGCCGTGGTGAGCCTGTATACAGTTGATGACGTTCTTGCTCTCTTTGTACTTCTTGGCAAGTTCTACGCCGAGAGTAACGTGCGTGCCTTCGAGTTCGTGGTCGACGGCTTTACCGATATCGTGCAAAAGCCCGCCGCGCTTGGCAAGGTTTACGTCAACGCCCAGTTCCTGCGCCATAAGACCGGCAAGGAAGGCTACTTCGATAGAGTGTTTTAAAACGTTCTGACCGTAACTCGTTCTGTATTTGAGTTTGCCGAGCGTCTTTATGAGTTCGGGGTGAATACCGAAAAGCCCCACTTCGAACATGGCTTCTTCGCCGTTCTGCTTTATCTGCTGGTCGAGTTCTTTCTTGACCTTTTCGACCGTTTCTTCTATCCTTGCGGGATGGATACGACCGTCGGCAATAAGCCTTTCGAGAGATAAACGAGCGACTTCGCGGCGGACGGGATCGAAACCCGACGCGATTACGACTTCGGGCGTATCGTCGATGATAAGTTCTATGCCCGTGGCGTTTTCGAGGGCTCTTATGTTACGGCCTTCACGACCGATTATACGAGCCTTCATATCGTCGTTGGGAAGCGCGATCGCGGTGACCGTTATCTCGGAAGCGTGGTCGGTAGCGCAACGCTGTATGGCAAGGCTTATAATGTCCTTCGCCTTTTTGTCGGCTTCTTCTTTGGCTTCGGCTTCGATGGTCCTGACCGTTACGGCGCTTTCCTTTCTCGCGTCGTCGACGATGGTATCGATAAGCTGTTGCTTGGCTTCTTCACGAGTGAGTTGAGCGACTTTTTCAAGCTCCTGAGTCATAAGCTCGGCTTGTTTATCGAGCTTCTCTTTTACTTTCTGGGCTTCGGCGTGCTTTTTGTCAAGCTCGCGTTTCTGCTGTTCGAGTTCTTCGTTTTTCTTTAAAAGGTTGGAGTCTTTTTTGCTGAGAAGTTCGTCTTTCTGATTAAGACGCTGTTCCATTTTCTGAAGTTCGGAGCGTTTTTCTCTCGATTCGCGCTCGAACTCGTTGCGCAGCCTTATCTGTTCTTCTTTGAGTTCGACTTCGGCTTCTTTTTTGTAATTTTTGCTTTCCTGTATGGCTTCTTGTCTGATTTTTTCGGCTTGTTCGTTGGCGTCGC
Organism: uncultured Eubacteriales bacterium; assembly: GCA_902767455.1. Classification (GTDB taxonomy): domain Bacteria; phylum Bacillota; class Clostridia; order Christensenellales; family Borkfalkiaceae; genus UBA4636. The sequence goes on along the minus strand of CACXHH010000065.1, from coordinate 2,502 downwards.
CGTACTTTTTGTTTCTCTGTTTTTCAGAGATCTTGTTTCCTAAAACGTAACCGACCGCGGCAAATACGACCGCGGCAACCGCTATCAGCGCGATAGCAAGCCCTAAACTGAGCTCGCCCGCCATTAACAGGAAGCTTGCGTAGTTTGCCATTTCACAAACCTCCCGGAATATAAAGTTATAAAAATATCGAAAATGTCTCCGCGGCAATAGTTGCCGACCGTTTACGACGGACGAATTTATTTCGCACCGCCGCCTGCGAGACACAATAAATAGTTTTATACGTTTATATTTTATACTATATATTCGATTATGTCAACGTTTTTTTAAGAAATATATTGCATTTTTTCGATTTTTTGCCTAAATTTGCGCGCCATACCGAATAATTATGCGGTCGGTTCGATATAAAACCAAAGTATTTGCTATTTTTACGCGCAAAAAAAAGGAGCCCGTACCTTATAAAAAAGGTATAAGCCCCTGTATAACGCGATTATTAAAAAAATCAGTCGATGGGATCGTTCTCGTAAAGGCGAAGTTTAGGCTTTTCCGCCGCGACCGTGACGTTTGCGGGAACGCTCGCCGTTATAAAGACCGAGCTTCCGATAACGGCGCCTTTACCTATTACCGTTTTTCCGCCGAGAATAGTCGCGCCCGAATATATCGTGACGTCGTCTTCAACGGTCGGGTGGCGCTTTACGCCTACCAAAGAGCGGGCGTCGGCAAGAGATTTAGCGCCGAGCGTTACGCCCTGATAGAGCTTTACTCTGTCGCCTATAACCGTCGTTTCGCCTATTACTACGCCCGTACCGTGGTCGATAACGAAGGATTTACCTATATTCGCGCCCGGATGGATATCTATACCAGTTTTGGAGTGCGCGATTTCGGTCATCATTCTCGGGATAAGCGGAACGCCGACGGTATAGAGAACGTGCGCGAGCCTGTAAGTGAACACGGCTTCAACGCCCGGATAACACAAAATGATGATATCGGGAGAAAGCGCCGCGGGATCGCCGTTGAGCGTAGCTTCGACGTCGAGTTTTACGAGTTCGTAAACGTCTTTAAGGCTCGAAATGAATTTTTCGGCTATTTCGGAAGCTTTTTGACGGCATTTTTCTTCGTCGCCGCAACCGTTTGACTTGTCGCACCTGTAACAGAACACTGAGTAAACGGCTTCTTCCGTCAAAGAGTACAGCTCTTTTACGCAGGACGAAAATTCGTCGGCGTCAAACGCGGAGTTTGCGAAAAACCGACTGTAAACTATCTTTTTGGATAGTTCGAGCAGTTCCTTAACGCACGACAAATCGGGCGTACGGCTTTGAGAACAAGTAGTCAAAGCTTCGCCGCGCGCGGTCAAAAACCCGTCTATACATTCGTTAATAACTATTTCCGTACTTTTTTTCATATTTACGAACAGCAGGACGCGCCCCCGTTTACAATATGCGCCGCAAGGTAAAAGAGTGACGATAAATTACTCTTCAGCCGCTTCTTCCTTCTTTTCTGCGGACTTATTCAGAAGTTTGTCGCGAATAGCGCGTTCGAGCTCCGCGGCAACTTCGGGGTTGGATTTAAGGTAATCTCTCGCCTTTTCTCTGCCTTGAGCGACCTTTTCGCCGTTGATGGAAAACCAGGAGCCGCTTTTTTCGACGAGCCCGAGTTCTACGCCGATATCGAGTATGCAGCCGGACTGCGAAATGCCTTCGCCGTAGATGATATCGAATTCTGCCGTTTTGAACGGGGGAGCAAGTTTGTTTTTGACGATTTTGGCTTTCGTTCTGTTACCTATCATACCCGTAGCGTCCTTTAAGGTATCGGATTTTCTTACGTCGATACGGATGCTCGAGTAGAATTTGAGAGCCTTGCCGCCGGGAGTCGTTTCGGGGTTGCCGAACATTACGCCGACTTTTTCGCGGAGCTGGTTTATAAATATTACGCAAGTCTTTGATTTGTTGGTTATCGCCGTAAGCTTACGGAGAGCCTGCGACATAAGCCTTGCCTGAAGCCCGACGTGAGAATCGCCCATGTCGCCTTCGATTTCAGCCTTAGGCGTTAAAGCCGCGACCGAGTCGATAACGATAAGGTCGACAGCGCCGCTCCTTACCAAGCTGTCGGTTATATCGAGAGCCTGTTCGCCCGTATCGGGTTGTGAAACGTACAAGTTGTCAAGATCAACGCCGAGATTTGCGGCGTAAGTGGGATCGAGCGCGTGTTCCGCGTCGATAAACGCGGCGATACCGCCCGCTTTTTGCGTTTCGGCTATGACGTGCAGAGCGACCGTCGTCTTACCCGAAGATTCGGGGCCGTATATTTCTATTATTCTGCCGCGCGGCATTCCGCCGATGCCGAGAGCTATATCGAGAGCGATACAGCCCGTGGATATCGTTTCGATGCCCATATCTTTGGCTTCGTCGCTCAGCTTCATGATAGCGCCCTTTCCGTACTGCTTTTCGATCTGGCTCAACACCTGGTCAAGAGCTTTCTTTTTGTCGTCCATGTCAATTCCTCTG
>CACXHH010000064.1 GCA_902767455.1 uncultured Eubacteriales bacterium | reverse complement strand
GTATCTTTGCCGATTCGCTTCTCGACAGGTATTCGGCGTATTATACGCCAAAGCAGTACGAAGCCATTAAACAGGCTGATGCAGGGAGCAATTACGCGATAGGTATAACTTACGACGACGAACTTAATCTCGTAACCGTCGCGGGAAACTCTCCCGCGCAGAAAGCCGGTATGCGCAAGGGCGCGAAGATAGTCGCCGTCAAACTCAACTCGGAAACGGAATTTACCGAAGTAACCGACAAAACGCAACTTGCCAACGCTTTGACGGACGTCGGCGCGGGCGTAGATATAGACTTCAAACTTCTTTTCAACGGCGAAACTGACGTGTATACGGCGGCGAAAGCCGAATTTACCGAAACTTACGTCGACTACGTTGACGAAACGGGAACTTACGGCTTTTCGGACGAGTCGGGCGAAATGAAGTATATCCGATTATACGAAGGCGATACTTCGCTTCCCGCCGACACGGCGTATATAAAATACGACTGGTTCAACGGCAATTCGTCGGGGCTTAAAGGAAGCGTGGGGCAGTTCGCGCGCGCAATGACGGCTTTTAAAGAAAGCGGAAAGCGTAAGATAATAATAGATCTGCGCGGCAACGGCGGCGGATTCTTGTCCATCTTTTCAAGCGTTTCGGCGCATTTTATAGACGCCGAAAAGGGCAGCCGTCAGCCGATATGTATAGCAAGAAATAAGTACGGAAGCGAGCAGGTATTTAAGTCGGAAGCGGTGGACTATTCCGATTACGGGTTTGAAAAAATAGTCGTGCTCGCAAACGCGGGAACGGCGTCTGCTTCCGAAGCGTTTATCGGCGCCTTGCTCGATTACGACGTAAACGATAGAGTTTCGGTAATTTTGGAAACTTACGAGTACGGCGGAACGGAATATTTCCGCTCGTACGGCAAGGGGATAATGCAGACGACTTTTGAAAGAGCGGGCGGCGGAGCGATAAAGCTCACCACGGCAAAACTTTTCTGGCCCAAAAGCGATGTCTGTATCCACGACGTGGGCGTCACCACGCAGCTAAACTCCGTCTACGGCGGAAAAATAATGACGGAAAGTATTAAGGGCGCCGCTTATTCGGACGCGATAGAGCTTTGCAGATAGGCGTCGAGAAAAGTAAAGTTTTCTCCGCCTACGATATCGAAATCAACTTCTTTTTCAGCCGCGCCTGACGATGGCGCGGCGTTTTCTTTTTGGGCTTTTTCCGTCGCGGAAGGCGCCGACAAAGATAAAAGGTATTCGATAAAAGTAGGCAAAAGCAGGGGTATAACTTCGTTTACGCTCAATTTGCCGAAAATGAAGTCAGCAAAAAGCCTGATAAGCGAAGTAAGAGTTTCGGGCTTGATATTGACGAGCGCGGCAAACGGGGTAAGCGTAGACGGGTCGAAGTTTTCGAGCGCCGCGGACAAACTTTCGGGAATAAAAGCTTTCAGATTTTTTAAAATTGTTTCAAAGTCCATACGATAAAATCACTTTTAACCAAATTGCGGGCATATAATATCTTAAAGAGATAAAAGCTATGAAGTTCAGCGACTACGACGCCCCGAAAAAGGAAAACGAACGCCCAGATACCGACGCAAGAAAGCTATTTGGCGAGTTTTTGAAAGGCTACGAAGGAAAAAGCGAAGACGAGCTTATAGCTTCCATTATGAAAACGGCTAAACAAAAACGCGCGGACGGAACTCTTACCGACGAAGAACTCCAAAGGTTTTACTCGATGATAGTGCCGCTTATCCCGAGATCGAAAAAAGATAAACTCGACGAAGTGTACGAACTTATCAAAAAGTCATAACAGCTTGTCGGCGTGCTTTGCAAGGTATTCGGTCGCCGTGAGAAAGTCGTTGACTTCTTCGGCGGTGTTATAAGTCGATAAACTCGCGCGTATAAGCCCGTTTTCGTCCGTTTTCAGTGCTTCGTGCATGAGCGGGGCGCAATGGAATCCGCCGCGTACCGCTATCGAAAACAGTTCAGAATACGCCCTTGCCGCGTCGACCGACGGGAAGGCACTTATCTCGAAAGCGCATATCCCGAAAGGGTTTGGCACGGAGTAAGTTTTCACGCCGTAAATACTATCAAGCCCGCGGATAAGGGCGGCGGTAAGTTTTATAAGCCTGTTTCCGCGCTCGGTGATATTTTCGGCTGAGCTTTTAACGCCCTGTTCGAAAGACGATATCGCCGGCAGATCCCGCGTGCCCGCTTCGAGCTTTTCGGGGTAGCACGACGGAACTTTTTCAAACGTTTCGTTGCCGCTTCCGCCGAATATGATAGGCGAAATCTCGACGTTTTCGTCGAAGATAAGCGCGCCTGCGCCCTGAATCGAATTGAGCCCCTTGTGCCCCGCCACGGCAAGGCAGTTTATATTTGAAGAACGCATATCGATTCTGACGTGCCCTGCCGCCTGCGCGCCGTCGACGATAAAGGGTATTCCGCTCCCTTTAAGGGACAGCCCGATCTTTTCGTATTCGTTTTTGGCGCCCGTAACGTTCGACACGGCGTTGACTGCCACGAAGGCGGTTTCGTCGTCAACGAGATTTATAACATCGTCTGCGCATATGTACTGTTTTTCATTGAGATTAGCGATAACGAGCTTATAGCCCGACTTTTCGAGTTGATAAAGCGGTCTTAGAACGCTGTTGTGCTCGGTAACCGTCGTAACGATCTTGCGTTTTTTACGCTCTATCCCGAAGATGGCGAAGTTTAAAGCCTGCGTACAGTTGGCGGTGAAGATAACTCTTTGAACGCTTCCGTTATTGAAGGCGGAAGAAGTCGTCGATCTTGCCGAATAGATCAGCCTTTCGGCTTGTTCGGAGAGTTTGTGTCCGCTTCTGCCGGCGTTTACCGATAGCTCACGCATAGCGTAAACGGCGCGTTCGGTGCATAGATAGGGCTTATAGAAGGAGCTTGCCGCGTTGTCGAAATATATCATAAAAAGTCTTCCGATAAAATAATATATTATTCGCGCGTGGAAATAATACATAGGAGTAACGACGTAACTTATGAAAAATATAATAATAGTCTTTAAAAGCAAGACGGAGGTTTTTGAGTTTTGCGACCTGATGAACGCAAGAGGCGCAACGACGGTAACGGTCGGCACCCCGCGAGAAGCGCGGATAGGCTGCGGCATCTCGGCAAAGACGGACGCTCGCAATCTTTCGCTTGCGATAAGCGTTTTAAACGAAAATAACTTCGGCGGCTTTTTCGGGATATATTCGGTCGTAAGCGTCGGCGGAAGAACGAGTAAAACGAAAATTATGTGATGAAACCGCCGCCAAAAAGCGCAAAGAGAAGTAGCTTTTGAGCTGATTTTGATTTTATACCCCGTATTTTTATTGAAAAAGATAAAATAATATGATATATTATATAAATGTGGAAACGCGGCGATAATAATAAAACGCGCCGCATCGCCGATTGCGGGCGATCCCGAAATACTACGGAGAAATATCGCGGCGCTTGCCGCGAAACGCTTTATGGACAAGCCTTGCGCAGATAAACTTATATCCGTACTCGCCGAAAAATACCCCGATCCCAAACCCGAGCTCAAATATAATTCGGCTTACGAACTGCTCGTTGCCGTCGTCTTGTCGGCGCAATGCACGGATAAACGCGTAAATCAGGTCACGGCGGAGCTGTTCAAGGAGTATTCCACCCCGCAGAGCATGCTCACCTTAACTAAGGAACAACTCGGCGAAAAGATACGCTCGTGCGGTTTTTTCAACAGCAAGGCGGAGCATATCCTGTCAGCGTCGAAAGATATAGTCGAAAAGTTCGGCGGCAAAGTACCTTCCACGATAGAAGAGCTCACCACTTTGGCGGGAGTTGGCAGAAAGACGGCGAACGTGGTGTATTCGGTGGCTTTCGGCGGCGACGCGATAGCCGTTGACACGCACGTTTTCAGGGTGTCGAACAGAACGGGGCTTGCCAAGGGCAAAACGCCTGCCGAAGTCGAAAAGGGGCTCAACGCTATCCTTGAAAAAAGCGTTTGGTCAAAGGCGCATCACTATCTTATTTTCCACGGCAGAAACACTTGCAAGGCTATGAAACCAAGGTGCGAAGAGTGTGAAATATCGGCTTTTTGCGAATATTATTCGTCGACTTGCGAAAAAGATAAAAAACGCAAATAATCGACTTATAGGGCGACTAAATTTATATAGAAGGAATTAAAACGCGAAACGATAAAGCGTTTCGTATCTTTAAAAAAGGCGGTGAACGATATGTTTATCGATAAACAGAATATCACTATAAAATCGGGTAACGGCGGCGACGGCGCCACCAGCTTTATCCGCTATAAGGGAGTTGCCAACGGCGGGCCGGACGGCGGCGACGGCGGCAGGGGCGGCGACGTTTACTTCGTCGGCGACGCGAGAAAGACCAGCCTTATCGACTTCGAGTATAAAAGAAAATACGCCGCGGGGAACGGCGAAAAGGGCGGACCTAAAAAATGCTACGGCAAGAACGGCGACGACCTTTATATCGCCGTGCCGCTCGGAACGGTCGTCAAAGACCGTGACAGCGGAAATATCCTTTGCGACGTGTTTTACGACGGCGAAAAACAGCTCGTTTTATCGGGTGGCGCCGGCGGAAAGGGCAACGTCAAGTTCTGCACTTCGAGAAGGCACGCCCCGCATTTTTCGCAAAAAGGCGTTATTACAGAGCCCAAACGCGTTACGCTCGAACTTAAAACGATAGCGGACGTCGGGCTTTTAGGCTTCCCGAGCGTGGGGAAGTCCACGCTTTTATCAAAAATATCGGGCGCGAAGCCCAAAATCGCGGCGTATCATTTTACGACGCTTTCGCCTAATCTCGGCGTAGTTACGCACTACGACAAGAGCTTCGTGGTAGCCGATATTCCCGGGCTTATCGAAGGCGCTTCGGAAGGAGCGGGGCTCGGACACGAGTTTTTACGCCACGTTGAAAGAACGCGTTTGCTCGTTCATATCGTGGATATTTCGGGCTCGGAAGGGAGAGATCCTTACGACGACTACGTAAAGATAAACAACGAGCTGTTCAGCTACGACGAAGCGTTGAAAGACGTTCCGCAAGTCATCGTCGCAAACAAAATAGATATCGACGGCGCGGAAGATAATTTAAAAGCCTTTCGCAAGAAGATAGGAAAAAAACACAAAGTCATACCTATTTCGGCGATACTTGCCGAAGGTATCGAAGAGATGCTCGACGAAGTAAGTAAAACGCTCGAAACGCTTCCGCCGCTCAAACCGCTTGAATTTGAAAAGTTCGAGTACGAAACTCCCGACGAAGACACTTTCGAGATCGAGCGCGACGAGGACGGGGCTTACGTCGTTATAGGCCCGCTCGTCGACCTGTTGATAAGAAACGTCGTTTTAGACGACGCGGACAGCCTTGCGTATATGCAGAAGACGCTTCGTAACAAGGGCGTTTTCAAGGCGCTCAAAGGGCTCGGAGTTCAGGAAGGCGACACCGTCGTCATCGGCGAGATAGAGTTCGACTATCTCGAGTGATATCATCGCAAACGAAACGATTATAAATACCTATAAATACCGAAGAACAAAAAGGAAAATATTATGTTGACGTCTAAACAGAGAAGCAATCTCAAAGCCTTGGCAAATACCGCCGAGCCGATCGCGCAGGTCGGGAAACTCGGCGTTACCGAAAACCTTGTGGAAAGCGTGGATAAGGCGCTTACGGCAAGGGAGCTTGTTAAAATTTCGGTGCTTAAAACCACCGACGACGAGCCTATATACTACGCGGATGTTCTCGCCGAAAAGACGGGCGCGGAAGTCGTCGCCGTTATCGGCAGAAAGATAACGATGTACCGCCGCAGTAATAAACCGCATATAGAACATATCGAGTTTTAAGTAAAAACGCGTCGTTTTGTTTCGGACGAAAACGACGCGTTTTTAGGAATTATGAATCAGGAATAGTCGACCGCAAATTTTGACAAAAATCAATATTTGCATATCAAAGCGAGCTTTGATATATAGTCGACATAAATTGCTTTGCAATTTAAAGGAATTATGGTCGCGATTTTTCGAGAATTTACTTTCCGCGTGAGCGTTTTACGCCCAACAGAATTAACGATTTTTTTGCGACAGCAAAAAATCGTTGACTGCGTTCCGCCTTTTTCGTTCCTATCAGAAGCGCGTAGAGTATAAAAGAGATATTCGCGCCGATTATCGTTCCGATTATTATTCCTAACAACATTATTACACCGCCGTTATTATTTTACGCTTATATTATGGGCGTTTGACACAGCTTTTTAAACTATTTTTTTAAAATTGCTTGACAATTTTTGTTTTTGGTTGTAACATAGTTAAAAATCGATACGTTATGCAAAGTAGAGATACGAGCGTCAAAGGGTCGTGAGACGGGATGTTGGGATCGATCCGAACGGGCAAAAATGCCATACGCGCGTGTTTCGCATCCGATGCGACGGGCT
>CACXHH010000063.1 GCA_902767455.1 uncultured Eubacteriales bacterium | reverse complement strand
TGAGCCACAACAGACAAGTGCTCGTGAACGGGCTTTCAAGCCCGAGAATAAGATAGGTTATTATTATCGCCATCGACGCAAGGTTGACGTTAAGCTGAAAGGTTATAAAACGGCGGAAATTGTCGAAAACGTTTCTTCCGAAAGATATTGCCGTAAGTATGGTGTCGAAGGAATTATCGAGCAAAACTATATCGCTCGCGCTCTTTGTAACTTCGCTGCCGCTCCCCATCGAAATACCTATATCGGCGTGTTTTATGGCGGGAGCGTCGTTCACACCGTCGCCCGTTACGGCGACGACTTCGCCTGACTCCTGCAATAAGGTCACGACTTTGAGTTTGGTTTCGGGCGTGCTTCTTGCTATAACGGTTATTTCATTTAACTTTTCGCGCAGTTCTTCACGCGACATCTCTTCGGCTTTCTTTGCCGTTATAACGTTGTTTTCGCCCGAAGGAAGAGCTAAACTTCTCGCTATCGAAGTTGCCGTAGCTATTCCGTCGCCCGTCAGTATCTTGACTTTTACGCCCGCGGCGATACAGTCGGCAACCGATTTTTCTATGCCTTCTCTCAACTTATCGCCTATGAGCGCGAAACCGTCGAAGATAAATTTCCCGTTTTTCTCACGTGCGAAAGCGAGAGCGCGCTTACCTTCGTTCTGACCTTCGGCGAGTAACTTTTCAAGGCGTTTGACCTTACTTTTTTCGGGCGGAGCCATTGAAAATATCACTTCGGGCGCGCCCTTATAATAAGTGACGCGAACGCCGCTTTTTTCAACCGTCGCGGCGGAATATTTCGTTTCCGAAGAAAAGGGCTTTACGTTTACGACGGCGTAAGTTTTTCTCAACTTCGCGTAGTCGATCCCGCTTTTTTTCAACGCGAGCAGCAAAGCCCCTTCCGTTGCCGAGCCGTAGACCTTATCGCCGTCGAGCTCGGCGGTCGAATTGAGCGCGCAGTTCAAAGAAATATCGTCCTGTTTGAATTGATTTTCGCCGAAAACCGCGTCGCAGGTCACGAAAGAAGTCACGAGCATCTTGTTCTGCGTGAGCGTGCCCGTTTTGTCCGAGCAAATAACGCTGACGCAACCGACGGTTTCGGTCGCCACGAGCTTTCTTATGAGCGCGTTTGATTTAGCGAGCCGTACGACGTTTAAAGTAAGCGAGATGGTGACGGTCGTGGGAAGCCCTTCGGGAACGGCGGCAACGATCAAGACTATCGAGCGGATAAACGCGTCCTCAACGCCGTCAAACGTTACCGACTGCGTTATTATAAGCCTTATTATGGACAGAACGAACACGAACGCCGAACACACCAGTCCGAACACCGACACGAATTTCCCGAGCCTGTCGAGTTTTTCCTGTAAGGGCGCGGAAACGCTCTTGTCTTCGGCTACGGAAGTAGCCACTTTGCCCATTTCGGCGGCGTTACCTACCGCCGTAACGATAAATTTCACACTACCTTCAACGACGAACGAACTTGCGAAAACCATATTGCATCTTTCGGCAAGCGGAGCGCTTTCGGCGCATACGCGGTCGGCTGTTTTCGCTACGGGAGAACTCTCGCCGGTAAGCCCCGACTCGTCGGTTTTAAGTTTCACGCACGAAATTATTCTGCCGTCGGCGGGTATCTTGTCACCCGTTTCGCAAAAGACCACGTCGCCCACGACGAGCGAAGCGCCCGATACGAAAGCCGTTTTTCCGTTACGGATCACTTTAACCTTTCCCGTATCGCCGGCCGCGCGAAGAAAATCGAACGCCTTTTCGCTCTTTCCTTCCATAATCACGGTGAGCGTTACCGATATCGCAACGGCTATCGAAATTCCTATACACTCGTAAAAATCGCCGCTTCCGTCCTTTAAAAACCTGCCGAGATTGACGCCGAAAGTTATCGCGAGAGCAAATAAAAGAATTATCATCATCGGCTCGAAAAGAGCTTTAAATATCCGCTTAATAAGCGAATTTTTCTTCTTTGCGGAAAGAACGTTCAATCCGTACAAAGCGGCGTTGTTTTTGATTGCCTTATCGCTTAACCCTTCGTTTAAATCGCTCCCGTAAAGATCCGCTACCGCTTTTGCCGTTTTATCGTGTACCGTCATACCGTTCTCCGTGAATATTCGTCAGCTATATTGTATTAACGGTAAGTTCAAAAAATACGCGTTTTCGGGCACGAAAAAACCCGACGGATAATTCGTCGGGCTTAAATCGTCTATAAATGATTATTTGGAAGAATCGGCTGAAGAGTCGGAAGCGGTGGCGCGTTCGTACGCGGCGATAGCCGTTGCGCGGTCGAATTCGGAATTTGCTTTCAGGACGTTCTTTGGACTACCCGTTTTCATAGCGGCGTAATCTTCGTCGGTAAATTCGCTGCGCATATCCTTTCTGTCGCGGGAAACTCTGTAACCTGCGGTCTTGAAAGTCAAAGGATAGACTTCGCCTTTTTCGTCGCAGACGACTATTTCGTAAATGCTCATAGCGTCCGTCGAAGCTAAATCTATAAGCGTGTAGGACTTGCTTACGTCTTTGCGGAGCCTTATCCAGCCGTTGGTGTCTTTGATAAGTTTTTTCGTAACGGTCACGTCGGGCGTTTTGGCGTAAAAAGTGTTGGCGGTGCTGTAAGCGGCGGCGGCTTTTATAACCGCGTCGTCACCCTTTACGTCGGCGACTTTAACCCATATCTCGTAGTTCTCGGAAGGAGAAAGAGTAAGGTTTACGAACGTTTCGCGTTTGGTGGAATTAGCATCGTCGTAAGTGGCTTCGTCGATAGTCCACGTATTATTTTGGTCAGAGCACGCGGCAAGCGTGAAGAACGCAAGCGTAAGCGTTATTATTACGATGGCTTTTTTAAGTGTTTTCATCAGTTTTTATCTCCATTGTCAGATTTGTTTGTAAGTTTTATAAGTTCGTCCATAAAGGTCGAAATATCCTTGAACGAGCGGTAAACGGAAGCAAAGCGAACGTAAGCAACTTCGTCGAGCGACATAAGCCCCTTCATTACCATTTCGCCTATCTCTTTGGAAGTTATTTCCTGTTCCATCGAGTTATAGACCTGCTTGCGGATATCTTCGCAGAGCTTGTCTATCTTCATCATGGGAACGGGGCGTTTTTCGCATGCTTTTATTATGCCGCCTTTCACCTTGTTTATGTCGAAAGCCTGACGTGTGCCGTTGGCTTTCACGACGAGCACTGGCGTGGTTTCGACCGTTTCATAGGTTGTAAATCTCTTGCCGCAAGCGATGCACTCTCTTCTTCTGCGAATAGTTTCGCCGTCCTCGGAAGCGCGGGAGTCGATGACCTTACTCTCCTTGCAGCCGCAATACATGCACTTCAAAGCTATACTCCTTTATCAAGCCGATATAACGCGGCTTGAACGATACCGTTCAAGTATCGCCCTTTTTAAATATTTTAGCACATTTTTTACTTTTTGCAAACGATTTTGAACGTTATTTGCGTAAGTTTGATAAATTAAATGATTTTTGCGCATTATATTACCGACGGGCGCGCTTTTTCAAGCGGATAAGCACGCCTTTCGGCTTTACATATGATGATTTTTATTGAAGTTATTTCAGCCGTTTATCTCGTTGCCGTAAACGTTTACGGGTTTATCCTTATTTACAGACAAAAAAGAGCCGAAGACGAAGGAAGCGCCTGCGAAGTAAAGGACGGAAAAGTCTTTTTTACGGGCTTTATCGGCGGCGCCGTAGGCGTTTACGTAGCTATGTTCATCTACAAATACCGCTTGACGAGCCTTTCTCTTATGGTGTTTATGCCCGTTTTCATCGCCACGACCGTTTTTGCGGCTATAGGCGTATATTTTTACGCTCTTCCCAACCTACCGCTCAACGTCTGAACGCGGAGCCATTGAAGGGCTATAATCGTCTTTCCGTCGGCGATCTTACCTTGATCGAGAAGCGAAAAGCACTCTTCCGTCGGGATTTTTACGACGTTTAAAAATTCGCCTTCGTCAAGGCGCTGTACGCCGTTTTCAAACTTATCGGCAAAGTAGACGTGTATTATCTCGTTCGTGTACCCCGTCGAAGGGCAAAAAGCAGCTATCTTCGTCAGTTTTGAAGGGATAAGCCCCGTTTCTTCTTCGAGTTCGCGCGCGGCGGCGCGGGCGGGATCTTCGCCCTTTTCGAGTTTGCCCGCGGGAAGTTCGAGCGTTTCGCGCTTTAAAGAAAGCCTGTACTGGCGGACGAGATAAATCTCGCCTTCGGCTACGGCGAGCACGCACGCCCCGCCGTTATGCTCGACTTCTTCGCGATACGAAGTTTTACCGTCGGCAAGAGTGACGGCGTATTTTTTCAGCTTTAATATCTTACCGTCGTAGATAGTTTCTTCGG